>NZ_WXWO01000099.1:0-19256 GCF_009904845.1 Vibrio sp. V38_P2S17PM301
TGCGACACTAGCTCAGTTGGTAGAGCGCAACCTTGCCAAGGTTGAGGTCACGAGTTCGAACCTCGTGTGTCGCTCCACTTTCTTTAAGTGGAAAGTGAGACCCTCATCGTGCTTAACGGTGATACAACGCGACACTAGCTCAGTTGGTAGAGCGCAACCTTGCCAAGGTTGAGGTCACGAGTTCGAACCTCGTGTGTCGCTCCAAATCTTCTTCAGATCAGCATAAGATCTGAATCGGTCATTTAAGACCACCGCTCTTTACTTAATGCTGCGAAGCATAAGCCCAAAACAGCGAGAGACAATCCACCTATTCGGTGGATGTTTTTTTGTCTCAAAATCTCAGTAACGCATTCTTACTATGCGACCATTCCCTTATAGGGAGTGCGTTTCCGAGTACTTGTCATATTTCAATCAACAGACTTATCCACAGTGTGTTCTATGTGGATAACTTGGTGGGTAAATCGATTTTTTCCTATTGACAAGCTGGATTTACAAGGATCCTTGAACTCTGTTCTGGATGAGATGAATAAATGGGCTTGGTTTAACTTGTTGTTTTCAATGGTTTTTGTGTGTTAATGGCGAATGTCAATAGTCATTAAATTCGATCTTTAAGTGATTTTTCCTTGATCTTTGTCATTTCATCGGAATGTGGCTAACTTTCTTTTTTTAGCGTACGGCTGCTGACATTCTGTAGTTTTTCCACACTGTCAAAATTTAGAGCTAGCTCAAATTCTGTACATGGCAGAAGCGGTGGTTTTATGCATCTCTTGGCATACCCTTCTGGACGATTCTGATCAGACGTTGGGTTTTTCGGTTAACGTCAGACAGCGAGGCCGGCAGCTGAGCCAGCTGTTCATTCAATGCCCACTCAATGTGAGGGGTCAGTAGCACATGCTCGTCACGACGTGCTTCCAGTGCTTCCAGAATACGTTGAGAGTAAGGGGCATTACCCAGCGCGATTGCCAGATTACGTAGCCACTGTATATGGCCAATGCGACGAATGGGTGAACCTTCCATGTTTTTCATAAACGTTGCCTCATCCCATTGAAACAGGTTGACCAGATCGGCGTTTTTAAATACCGGACGGCGGTGGAAATCACTTTGTTCAGTCAGTGAGGAGAAGCGGTTCCAGGGGCAAACCAACTGGCAATCATCACAACCGTAGATGCGGTTACCCATTGCTTTACGAAACTCAAGCGGAATGACACCTGCGTATTCAATGGTCAGGTAAGAGATACAACGTCTGGCGTCTACCACTCCCTCGGCGACGATGGCATTGGTCGGGCAGGACGTGATACAGGCGGTGCATTTACCACACTGATCCGTGCTGGGTTGATCGGTCGGCAACGGCAGGTCGATGAGTAATTCACCGAGGAAAAACCAGGAGCCGGCGTCTTTGTCCAGAATCAGTGAGTGTTTACCTGTCCAGCCCAGACCCGCTTTTTGGGCCAGAGGACGCTCGAGAATCGGTGCGGAATCCACAAACGGACGATAGCCAAATTGCCCGACTTCCTGCTCAATACGCTGACCGAGTTTTTTCAGTTGATTGCGCACCAGTTTATGGTAGTCACGTCCGAGTGAGTAGCGGCTGATGTAGGCTTGGGTGGGATCGGACAGGTTCGAAGCAAATTCGGCTTCGGGCGGCAGATAGTTCATTCGCACACTGATGACACGTATGGTTCCGGGCAACAGTTCATCAGGCCTGGCGCGCATCATACCGTGACGCGCCATCCAGTCCATTTCGCCGTGGTAGCCGTTGTCCAGCCATTGTTGCAGTGTCGCTTCGTGTTGTTTCAAGTCGACGTCGCAGATGCCGACTTTCTGGAAACCGAGCTCCTGGCCCCAGATTTTTATCTTGTCCGCGAGGTGTTGAAAATCCATATTGGCGTCACTTATGCTGAAGGGGGCGGGATCTTACCGGATCTTAGAAATTGGATCTAGCCGAGAGTTGGGCGAAAAACGCGCTGAATTTATGAATATTTTCTTTTAACTTACATAACAGAGCTTGTCTCTCAATTCCCACCCAGTTTACTATTCTGGTTCTTTTGATTTTTATATAGTCAATTCTGACCCTTTAGAGAAAGTATTTCATGAGCACGAAACAATTTGCCCTCAAAGATGAACAAGCCACGATTCAGATGGGGACAGCGCTGGCCAGTCTGTGTTCTCGGCAGACCACCATTTATCTTCACGGTGATCTGGGGGCGGGTAAGACCACGTTCAGCCGTGGCTTTATTCGTGCTTTGGGTCATAACGGGAATGTAAAGAGCCCGACTTACACCCTGGTTGAACCGTATCAATTGGCAGAGTGGCAAGTGTACCACTTTGACTTGTACCGTCTGGCCGATCCGGAAGAACTGGAATTTATGGGGATTCGTGACTATTTCACCCCAGACGCCATCTGCTTAGTGGAATGGCCGGAAAAAGGCCAGGGCCTGCTCCCGGAATCGGATCTGGATATTGAACTGCGTTATGACGGTGATCAACGTATCGTACTGATCACGGCCAATAATGACTATGGAAATTCGCTGCTTGACCAATTGGAGTTATGTTGATCATTAAGCCGTTCAGGGCCTTTTTCTCCATTGTTGCCCTATTACTGACGTTTTTGCCCGGCCTGAGCTGGGCAAATGCCATTCAAGGCCTGCGGGTCTGGCCATCGCCGGACGAAACGCGGGTCGTTATCGATATGAAGAGTGAGCCGGATTACAGCTATTTCTCGCTCAGCAGCCCCGACCGTTTGGTGGTGGATCTGAAAGATGCCTCGCTTGCGACGCAACTGCCAGTGACAGTGTCTGACAGCCCGGTTTTGAAAAAAGTGCGTAAGAGCTCTCCGCCGGAGAAAAATACCTACCGCTTGGTATTTGAGCTGAAGAAGAAAGCCAACGCTCAGCTGTTTAAACTGGCGCCGACACCGGGTGGCCAGTATGGTCACCGTCTGGTGATCGATCTGTCGCACGGGAACAGCAGTGAGAGTGCTGCGGCCAGTTCTGCGTCACCGGGCAGCGCGTCTAAGGTCAGCCGTGATGCGTCCCAATTTCTCGGTACGGCAGACATCGTTGTCGCTATTGATGCCGGTCACGGTGGTGAAGACCCAGGCTCGATTGGCCCAACGCGCAAGTATGAGAAAAGTGTCACCTTGGCGGTGGCTAAAAAGCTGGCTGACCAGATCGACAAAGTTCCGGGAATGCGTGCGGTACTGACCCGGAAAGGGGACTATTTCGTTAACCTCAACAAGCGCTCTGAAATTGCCCGGCGCAATAAAGCGCACCTGCTGGTTTCGATCCATGCGGATGCGTTCCACTCGCCTAAACCGCGGGGGGCATCGGTGTTTGTGCTGAATACCCGTCGCGCCAATACCGAGATCGCCCGTTGGGTGGAAAACCATGAGCAGCAATCGCAACTGCTGGGTGGGGCCGGTGAAGTGCTGGCAAAAAACAACAGTGACCGCAATGTCAGTCAGACGCTGTTGGATTTGCAGTTCAGCCATTCGCAAAAAGAAGGCTACAAAGTGGCCACCAATATTCTGCGTGAAATGGGCAAGGTGGCACATTTGCATAAGCGCGAGCCCGTCAATGCCAGCCTGGCGGTGCTGAAATCGCCGGACATTCCGTCGGTATTGGTGGAAACCGGTTTTATTTCCAATCCGACTGAAGAGCGCCTGCTGTTCCAGCGCAGCCACCAGGACAAACTGGCGCACGCACTGACCAAAGCGATCGTGCAGTACTTCGAAGACAACCCGCCGGAAGGCACTTTGCTTGCCAACCGGGGAAAGGTGAAAAAACACAAGGTTCAGCGTGGTGAGTCGCTGTCTGTGATCGCTCAGAAATACGGCACCTCAACCAGCGCGTTGATGAGCACTAACAAGCTGAAGAGCAGCAGCCTTAATGTGGGTCAGGTACTGACTATACCGGGTACCACCGCCGCCATACCAGTACCGGAAGTGAAGAACCCGGTGGAAACCCAGACGATCACACACGTGGTCGAGAAAGGTGACTACCTGGGCAAAGTGGCGGCGAAATACAAAGTCAGTGTGGCGGCGATCAAACGGGAAAATAACTTGCGCTCTGATACCTTGAAGTTAGGGCAGAAACTTAAGATCACCGTCAGTCTGAAAGACGTACCAC
Source organism: Vibrio sp. V38_P2S17PM301 (assembly GCF_009904845.1). Lineage (NCBI taxonomy): Bacteria > Pseudomonadati > Pseudomonadota > Gammaproteobacteria > Vibrionales > Vibrionaceae > Vibrio > Vibrio sp. V38_P2S17PM301. Next base: position 4,128 of record NZ_WXWO01000099.1, read on the forward strand.
TGCGCAAACATAAAGTGCAGCGCGGTGATTACCTCGGCAAGATTGCTTCGCAGTACAATGTGTCGGTCGATAGCATTCGCAAAGCAAACAAGTTGCGATCCGATACCCTGACCGTGGGTCAGGTGCTGATCATTCCAAATAAGTAACGTACGCTATGACGATCAAGATCCTGCCAGCACGATTGGCCAACCAGATAGCCGCAGGCGAGGTGGTAGAACGCCCCGCCTCAGTGGTTAAAGAACTGGTCGAAAACAGCCTCGACTCGGGGGCTACCCGCATTGATATTGATATCGATAAAGGGGGGGCCAAGCTGATCCGTATCCGGGACAACGGCAAAGGGATCGTCAAAGATGAGCTCGGGCTGGCGCTCAGTCGCCATGCCACTTCCAAAATCCATACACTGGATGATCTGGAAGCGATCATGAGCCTCGGTTTTCGTGGTGAGGCGCTGGCCAGTATCAGTTCCGTGTCGCGTCTTACGCTGACGTCGCGCCCGGCGACGCAAGAAGAGGCGTGGTCTGCGTATAGCGAAGGCCGTGATATGGCGGTGAAGCTGACGCCGGCAGCGCACCCCATCGGTACCACGGTGGAGGTGCTGGATCTGTTCTTCAATACGCCTGCCCGGCGTAAATTTCTTCGTACCGAAAAAACCGAATTCAGTCATATTGATGAGTTGCTCAAACGAATTGCGCTCAGTCGCTTTGATGTGTCAATCAATCTGCGTCACAACGGCAAACTGATGCGCCAGTATCGGGCGGCCAAAACCGAGGCGCAGACGGAAAAACGCATCGCGGCAGTTTGCGGCAACCCGTTTGTACGTCATATGCTCAAGATTGAGCTGGCGCATCAGGGGCTGAAACTGTGTGGCTGGATCACCACACCGGAAGGCGCGCGCCAGCAAAGCGATTTGCAGTTCTGCTACGTTAATGGCCGGATGATGCGTGATAAGTTGATCAATCATGCTATCCGGCAGAGTTATGAAAATAGTCTGCGTCCGGATCAGTTTGCGGCCTATGTGCTATTCATTGAGTTGGATCCGCATCAGGTCGATGTGAACGTGCATCCGGCCAAGCACGAAGTTCGCTTTCATCAGGCTCGCCTGGTGCATGACTTTATTTATCAGGCGCTAACTGACGCCTTAGTTCAGAGCCAGCACATTGCCGCGCCTTCGGTGAGTGAATCCGCGTATCATGTGGCAGAGCCTCAACAGGCCGTCAACGAAGAGAGCGTGACGTCGACGCCAACTCCGGAGCCTGAGGTGAGCGATACTGCCCGGACGGTGCCACAGCAGGTGTATCAGGCCATCGATAACACACCGGCGTATCCGGGAAGAGCGGGCTATGAACGTCGTGTTGAGTCGTCGGAGCGGGTATCGAATCAGGCGACTAGCTCTCGTGACTGGGTTGACTCCCCCAAACCGGCGTCGACGAATAAGTCCCGTGAGCGAAGCGTCGAGAGTGCTCCCAGCCATCAGGAGTTGCAAGCGTATCGCGAGTTATTGACCACGCCAGACATCCCGGCTGCGCAAGTCCATGACAGTGCGACAGCCGAGTATCAGGCTCAGGCTCGCGTCGAGTCGCTGGGTAAGGCGATTACGGTGGTGGAGCAGCAGTACTTAGTGATGGGCAACAAACACCAGTGTGTCTTAGTGGCACTGGCCCGGGCGGAGTGGCTGAGAAATCGTGGGCAGTTGGAGGTGCGGGCACAAGCACTCAAAGCGCAACCGCTGTTGGTGCCGTTGTCTCTCAAGCTGTCGTCAGCGACGTTGCAGCATATCGAGCAGGCGAATCGTTTGTATCAACAATTTGGGATTGAGTTTAAAGCACGTAACAAAGAAAGTGTGCTGGTGATGGGCGTGCCTCAACCGCTGCGACAACAAAACTTACAACACTTAATCCCAGATCTGGTATCTTACGCCGCTCAGTTAGTCGAACAGGGTGACACTCCCGATGTTTGCTTTGACCGAGTGGCCTGCTGGTTGGCCGATCAGATCACGCAGGTAAAAAGCGACTACACTCTGTCGGAAGCGATCCAAATCGTGGCGGAGTTGGAACAACTCTGGCAAGGCCAGTTACCTTTGGACGATACTCGATTTGTCCGTCCGGTCGATTTTTCCGTGACGATCGCGGCGCTGTTAGCAAAATAATTAAAGAGATCATGAACAAACAATTACCTCTGGCCCTGTTTTTGATGGGGCCAACGGCATCAGGCAAGACAGAGCTGGCGATCCGGTTGCGTCAGCAATATCCGGTTGAGATCATCAGCGTGGATTCTGCTCTGATCTACCAGCAGATGGACATTGGCACCGCCAAACCCGATGAAAGAGAACGGGCACTGGCACCGCATCGCCTGATTGACATCCTCGATCCCAGTGAATCTTACTCGGCGGCAGACTTTCGGCGTGATGCGCTGCGCGAGATGGAGGCGATCGTGGCGCAGGGCAAGATCCCATTGCTGGTCGGCGGCACCATGCTGTATTACAAAGCGTTACTTGAAGGTCTATCACCCCTTCCTGCTGCAAACCCTGAAATTCGCCAGCAAATTGAACACGAAGCATTGACTCAGGGCTGGCAGGTGCTGCACGATCAGCTCACAGAGATTGATCCTGTCTCGGCACAACGAATCCACCCGAATGATCCACAAAGATTGTCCCGGGCATTGGAAGTTTACCGAATTTCAGGTAAAACTCTTACTGAGTTGACCCAGACCAAAGGCGAGAGCCTGCCGTACCGGGTCAAACAATTTGCGATAGCTCCCAAGGAAAGGGCTGAGCTCCACCGTCGGATTGAACTGCGTTTTGACAAAATGATCGAAGCGGGCTTCGAAGATGAAGTTCGGGCATTATATGCCCGGCCGGATCTTCACCCGGATCTGCCGTCGATTCGTTGTGTCGGTTACCGACAAATGTGGGACTATTTGGATGGGCACTGCACGCTGGATGACGCGATCTTTCGTGGTATCTGTGCAACCCGCCAATTGGCCAAGCGACAGGTTACCTGGTTGCGCAGCTGGGATAACTTAACTTGGTTGGATAGCGAGAACCTTGATCACGCGTTGGAAACCCTCTCAAATGCAATAGCATCTGATTGAAAACGCTGTGTATAATGTGATCGCTTTTGCGTGATTGTACCCTGTAAAGGATCTGTTACTTGAATTTTGAAAGGTTTGGCATCATAACAAGTAACGCACGGGGTGTTTTTTATGTTCGTTTAGCTCAGATGCGAAGGCCGCACCAGTATTGCCAGTGCACCAATAGCTAAATAATTACAACTATATTCAAAATAAGGAAAAATATAATGGCTAAGGGGCAATCTCTACAAGACCCATTCTTAAACGCACTACGTCGTGAACGTATCCCTGTATCAATTTACCTGGTTAATGGTATTAAGCTGCAAGGTCAAATCGAATCGTTCGACCAGTTCGTTATTCTACTGAAAAACACCGTCAATCAGATGGTTTACAAGCACGCGATCTCAACCGTTGTTCCGGCTCGCCCAGTGAGCCACCACAGTGGTGATCGTGCACCATCTGATCGTCAACAAGATAAAACGTCTGAAGAGTAACCTCTGAGTCGTTTGATCTGTAAAAACTTAAGGAGTTGATTGCTTGTTTGACCGTTATGAAGCCGGTGAGCGAGCCGTACTTGTTCATATCAACTTCACGCAAGAAGGAGAGTGGGAAGACCTGAGCGAATTTGAAATGCTGGTCTCTTCCGCGGGTGTCTCGACACTACAGGTGATCACCGGTAGTCGTCAGGCACCTCATCCTAAATACTACGTTGGAGAGGGTAAAGCCCAGGAAATTGCACAAGCGGTGCAGTTAGCTGGTGCAGATATCGTGATATTCAATCACGCCCTCTCTCCTGCCCAAGAACGTAACCTGGAACAACTGTGTAAGTGCCGCGTGCTTGATCGCACCGGTCTGATCCTCGACATCTTCGCTCAACGCGCACGTACCCATGAAGGTAAGCTGCAAGTCGAACTGGCACAGTTACGTCATATTTCCACCCGTCTGATCCGTGGTTGGACCCACCTTGAAAGACAAAAAGGGGGGATAGGTTTACGTGGTCCTGGTGAAACGCAGTTAGAAACAGACCGTCGTCTGTTGCGTGAACGCATTAAAGCGATTTTGCGACGCTTGGAAAAAGTGGCCAAGCAACGTGAGCAAGGGCGCCGAGCAAGACACCGAGCTGAAATTCCGACGCTCTCGCTGGTGGGTTACACCAACGCGGGGAAGTCGACCCTATTTAACCGAATCACGGAAGCGGGGGTGTACGCCGCTGACCAGTTGTTTGCCACACTGGATCCGACATTGCGCAAGATTGAACTGGATGATGTCGGTACCGCGATCCTGGCCGATACCGTTGGATTTATTCGTCACCTGCCACACGATCTGGTCGCGGCTTTTAAAGCGACGTTACAAGAAACGCAGGAAGCTGACATTTTGTTACATGTTGTCGATGCGAGTGACGACCGTTTTCGTGAGAATATTCAAGCTGTTCATGAAGTGCTTGAAGAGATCGATGCCCACGAAGTGCCCGCACTCGTGGTAATGAACAAAATCGATAATCTGGACGATCAACAGCCACGTATAGAAAGGGATGAGGAAGGCGTCCCGCGTACCGTTTGGGTATCGGCGATGGAAGGCCGTGGTATTGAGCTGCTGTTTGATGCACTGACCGAACGTCTGGCCAGTCAGATGGTGCAGTACCGTCTGCAAATCCCGCCACAATATCAGGGCCGGTTGCGCAGTACGTTCTTCCAGATGAACTGTATTCAGAACGAAGAATACGATCCGGACGGTAATCTGTTGATCGATATCCGAATGCAACAGGTAGATTGGTCTAGACTTGAAAAAAGAGAAGGGGCAGTTTTACGTGACTTTATAGTTACTTAAAGGACTGCTACAGTATAACGTCATATCTAATGATGGAGCTTTCTAATGGCGTGGAATGAGCCTGGTAATAACAACGGCGATAAAGGCCGCGATAAAGACCCATGGGGTAATAACAATAATCGTGGTGGTCGTGATCAAGGACCGCCAGACTTAGATGAAGTCTTCAACAAGCTGAGTCAAAAGCTGGGTGGAAAGTTTGGTAAGAAAGGCGGAGGCAAAGGCCCGTCCTTCGGTGGTGGCGGTGCGCTGGGTTTCGGCGTCATCGCAGCAATTGCCGTGGCAATCTGGGTATTCTCCGGCTTCTACACCATAGGTGAAGCTGAACGTGGTGTCGTACTGCGTCTGGGTAAATACGATCGTATCGTCGATCCGGGCCTGAACTGGCGCCCACAGTTTATCGATGAAGTGACCCCGGTTAATGTACAGGCGATTCGCTCGCTACGCGCATCCGGTTTGATGCTGACCAAAGATGAGAACGTGGTCACGGTATCGATGGATGTTCAGTACCGTGTCGCGGATCCGTACAAATACTTGTACCGGGTAACCAACGCAGACGACAGCTTGCGTCAGGCGACAGATTCGGCACTGCGTGCTGTGATTGGTGACTCTTTGATGGACAGCATTCTGACCAGTGGCCGTCAGCAAATTCGTCAAAGCACTCAGGAAACGCTGAACGACATCATCGACAGCTACGACATGGGTCTGACGATTGTTGACGTCAACTTCCAGTCCGCGCGTCCACCAGAGCAAGTCAAAGATGCGTTTGATGATGCGATTGCCGCGCGTGAGGATGAAGAACGTTTCATCCGTGAAGCGGAAGCGTACAAAAACGAGATCCTGCCCAAAGCGACCGGTCGTGCTGAACGTCTGAAGAAAGAAGCGCAGGGTTACCGCGAACGCATCATCAATGAGGCGGAAGGTCAGGTGGCCCAGTTTGATAAGCTACTGCCAGAGTATCAGGCAGCACCGCAAGTGACTCGTGAGCGTCTCTATCTGGATACCATGCAGGAAGTGTACTCTCGTTCGTCAAAAGTGCTGATCGACTCTAACTCCAGCGGTAACCTGCTGTACCTGCCGATCGATAAACTGACCGGACAAGACAGTCAGGGCTCCACCAAACGCAGCAGTAAGGCATCGTCCAGCTATGACAAAATCGAGCTTGAATCTGAGCGCAGTGACGCGTCTCAGTCTGACTCCTCATCTCGTTCAACCGGTTCACGTCAAGGGAGATACTAAGAATGCGTAAGTTAATGATCCCTCTATTGGTGTTCGTGTTGGCACTGATGCTGATGTCGCTGTTTGTGATTCCGGAAGGTGAGCGTGGTATTGTGATCCGATTTGGCCGAGTGCTGAAAGACGATCAGAACATGTCTCACATCTACGAACCGGGTTTGCATCTCAAACTGCCTCTGTTTGATCGCGTTAAAACACTGGATGCCCGTATTCAGACCATGGACGGCCGTTCAGACCGTTTCGTGACTTCTGAGAAAAAAGACGTCATCATCGACTCTTACGTGAAATGGCGTATTGAAGATTTCGGTCAGTACTACCTAGCAACCGGTGGCGGTAACACTCTGACCGCAGAAGCCTTGCTGGAACGTAAAGTGACCGATGTTCTGCGTTCTGAAATCGGTTCACGTGAGATCAAACAGATCGTCTCGGGCCCACGTAACAACGACGTGCTGCCAGACAGTGCGGACGCGGATGTGGTGACCACCGAAGCGGCCAAAGAAGCGTTGGAAATCGATGGTCAGCGTGATCAAATCATGGATGAAGTGTTGAATGACACCCGTGAAAGTGCAATGAAAGACCTTGGCGTTCGCGTAGTAGATTTCCGTATGAAGAAAATCAATCTGCCGGATGAGATCAGTGAGTCGATTTACCGTCGTATGCGTGCTGAACGTGAATCTGTGGCGCGTAAGCACCGCTCACAAGGTCGTGAGAAAGCGGAAGTGATCCGTGCTCAGGCGGAGCTGGAAGTGGCGACCATTCTGGCCGAAGCGGACAAAACTGCCCGTGTGACCCGCGGTGAAGCGGATGCACAAGCAGCGAAGATCTACTCTGACGTGTACAGCAAAGATCCGGAGTTCTTTGCCTTCCTGCGCTCATTGAAAGCGTATGAGAAGTCATTCAGTGAGAAGAGCGACATTCTGGTGTTGGATCCGAAGAGCGACTTTTTCCGTTACATGAAAGACTCCAACGGCGCCGTTCAAAAATAACTGCGTCCGATAGTATGTCAAAGGCTCCTGAAAAGGAGCCTTTGTTGTTTGGTCATCGCGATAATGGAGAAACACATGGCGAAATCATTATGGCTGGCATTTGGCCTGGTGCTGATCGTTGAAGGGGTGGGGCCATTACTGGCACCAAATGGTTGGCGGAATATGGTGGCGCAGCTGAGCCAGCAACCCGACAACCAGTTACGCCGGATAGGCGGTTGCCTGGTCGTCGCGGGTGCGGTGATCGCTTACTGTGTTTGGTAAGCGATGGTTTAATAGTGCGGGGGCGGAGTCTCTTCCGATGGGTCGGCCAGTTGTGAGGTATCCATCGTCTTCAGTTTGCCGACCATGAACTTCATCTGTTCCTGCATTTTGCTGATCAGCAATTGTTGCTGACTCAGCGCTGCGTTTAATTCTTCAATACTCTGTTCCTGAAACGCCAATTGGCATTCCATATCGTTGATACGCTGCTCAAGCTGCTGGACGTAATTTTCTGTCATCACTCATCATCCATTTTCCACGCCTGGGCAATGCCGGCGGATGTCCCGCTGACGACCCGGTGTTGATTATCAAAGGCAGCATCATACACGACTGCACGGGGAGGGCGAGTATCTTTACGTGGTTCCGCTTCAAAACCGGCCAGTCGTTTGCCGCTGTCTGTATCCCAGACCATGATCCGACTGGAAGGCGTGCCGGTGAGCAGACGGCGACCGTCATCGGAAAAACGAGCGGTTGAGAAAATCAACTGGCGTGAGAATGAACGCAGTCGGGAGACCTGTTCACCAGTACGCAAATCCCAAATCAGTGCCTGATTGCCCCCATCCGACGTAAACGCCAGCAGACCATCGCGTTGCAGCGCAACCCGACTGATGCGTTGTTCGTGTTCAAATTTACGCAGTATTTTGCCACTTTGTGTATCCCACAGGTAAGCTATGTAGTCGTTGCCGCCCGTCAGTGCGTAGCGCCCGTTGGGCGACAACGCGACGCTGTTCACTTTTTCATTGTGCGCCAGGAACTCCAGTCGGCGTCCGGTGACTAAGTTGACGTAAATGGCTTTGCCGTTGGATAACCCCAACAGTGCGCGCTCGCCATTATTAGAGATATCGACATCGCGGATTAAGCCGTCGGAAATCGACCACAAGCCCTTGGCTTGCGACCAGCCGAGATCCCACACCGCGAAATTGATCTGGCTGGCGGTGATCGCGTAGCGCCCGTTATCGGCAATACGGATGCGCGATACAGTGCTCGCCTGTGGATCCTGCGCGCCCAAATCGGCCAGTTTCTCACTGGCGTACAGATCCCACAGCACCAACTGATGCTGCTTGGAATAAATGAGTGCAAACCGGGCATCGCGGCTCAGCGCGAACGCGGTGGTGCCATCTGGCTCCAGCTCCCATTTTTGCTCTTCGCTGCTGGAGAAGAAGCAGCCATTTAACATGCTAATGACAATAACCAGCAGGAATCTATGAAAAATTATTCGCATCAAGTCTAATTATCCGCTTGGTGTAAAGACAATCGGTATACATATGGCTATATTGGTACAACAACGTCAGGCACTCCAGTCTTAAGCAGAGATTTGTGCACAATGACAAACACTTAGCCAATCAATTGGAGAAATAAATGAAATCTATTTTTAAAGTGTCATTGCTAGCGGCCACTGTCGCACTAGCGGTTGGCTGTCAGAAAGAAGAAGAACCGAAAGCCACCACTGCTCCGGCTGCAGAGCAGACCGAGCAAGCAAGCGCTGACACGACGGCGACTGAATTCAAAACCGAAGATGATAAAGCGGCGTATGCCATCGGTGTTTCGTTTGCCAACTACCTGAGCACCAGCATTGAGAAGCCGGGCGAACTGGGAATTAAACTGGATAAAGCGCTGGTTCTGCAAGGTATTGAAGACGTGTTTGCCGGTAAACCGCAAATGAATGAACAGGACACACGTACCGCTCTGGAAGGTTTGGATAAGCGCGTAGCTGAAACCATGAAGAAGCAGGCTGACGAAAAATCAGCAGCCAACAAAAAAGCCGGTGATGAGTACCGTGCCGAATTTGCGAAACAAGACGGCGTCAAAACCACTGAATCGGGCCTGATGTTCAAAGAGCTGAAGCCTGGCACGGGTGAGAAGCCAAAAGCGACCGATACCGTTCAAGTGCACTACAAAGGTACTTTGATCGACGGCACTCAGTTTGACAGCTCCTATGATCGTGGTGAGCCAGCGACGTTCCCGCTGAACCGCGTGATCCCAGGCTGGACGGAAGGTGTACAACTGATGCCAGTCGGCTCGAAATTTGAGTTTGTTATCCCGCCAGAGCTGGCTTACGGCGAGCAAGACACACCAACCATTCCGGCGAATTCAACGTTGGTGTTTGAAGTTGAACTGCTGAAAGTGGAAAAACCAGCAGAAAAAACCACCGACAGCGCCGCGCAGTAATCGGCAGCATACGTCGCTAAGGCCTGACAATGTCAGGCCTTTTTTGTGCCCGTGTCACGGCGAAAGTGTGAATAAATATTTGTCCTAAATCACTAGTCGGCGAGTTAGAGGGAGGTGATATTCAAAATTTCTGATAAACTTACGTCAATTTGTTGATTTTTCGCTCTAAGGCCAGACAACAGTGACAACGACAGAAAGCTTGAATACCGAGATGTTGCTCGAAATGGAATCCGTCAATGTGATGCCGTTCAGTGATCATGACAAAATTATTTTAAAGTCGTATGAGGCGGTGGTCGATGGTATTGCCAGCCTGATCGGCCCGTTCTGTGAGATTGTGCTCCACTCTCTGGAGGATCTGAATACCTCTGCGATTAAGATTGCCAACGGTGAGAACACCGGTCGTCAGGTCGGCTCGCCGATCACTGATCTGGCACTGAAAATGCTCAAAGACATCGAAGGCTCAGAACGTAATTTCTCTCGCTCCTACTTCACCCGGGCCAAAGGCGGCGTGTTGATGAAGTCGATCACAGTGGCGATTCGTAATGGCGACAACCGGGTGATTGGTCTTCTGTGTATCAACGTGAATCTGGACGCGCCGTTTTCTCAGGTCTTACAGTCATTTATGCCCACCGAAGAGGCCAAGCAGGCCGCCTCTTCGGTCAACTTTGCCAGTGATGTCGAAGAGCTGGTGGATCAGACGGTGGAACGCACCATTGAAGAGATCAATGCCGACAAATCGGTGTCCAATAACACCAAGAATCGTCAGATCGTGATGGAGTTGTACGATAAAGGGATTTTTGACATTAAGGATGCGATCAACCGTGTTGCGGATCGCCTCAATATTTCGAAACACACCGTTTATCTGTATATCCGCCAGCGCAAAACTGAGGATGACGAAAGTTGATGGCGCTGAGTTATACCCTGGTGGTCAACGGACCGCTGTATGGCACCCAGTCAGCCCGCAGCGCCTATCAGTTTGCGTGCGCATTGTTGGCGAAAGGTCATACCCTTCGCAGTGTGTTTTTTTATCGGGAAGGTGTGAGCAATGGCAGCCGTTTAAGTGTACCGGCCAATGATGAGTTTGATTTAAGCAACGCCTGGCAGACGTTGGCCCGTCAACACAACGTGCGTCTGGAAACCTGTGTGGCGGCTGCCCTGCGCCGGGGCATTGTCGGTCAGGACGAAGCGGCCCAACACGGTTTAAGCGCCGATAACCTGGCGGATGGGTTTCATCAGGCCGGTTTAGGCAGCCTGGCGGAAGCTTTGCTGACCCAGGACAGAGTGGTGCAGTTTTGAGTTTGTTAACCTATTTATTTCGCACGGCGCCACATGGCAGTAATGCCGGCCGCGAAGGCATCGATGCACTGCTGGCCGCATCGGCGTATTGTGAAAACATCAGCGTGATTTTCCTCGGGGATGGCGTATTACAGCTGTTGCAGGGCCAACAGACCGATGACATTCTCGCTAAAAACTATGCGCCGATGTTGAAACTGTTTGATCTGTACGACATTGAGCAGGTGTATGTTTGTCAGTCATCGCTGAGCGAACGTGGTTTGGCTCAGGCCGATTTGGTGCTGCATGCCGAGCGTTTGACGCGTGAGCAAATCGCACAGCGTCTCACTCAGGCTGGTAAAATTCTGACATTTTAAGGTGGTAGTATGCTCCATATGATCAAATCTTGCCGCGCTCTGAGTGAAGCGGTGCAGTACGTCTCTGGTGATGACGCTCTGCTGCTGATCGAAGACGCCGTGTACGCTGCCAATGCCCAGCATCAGGACTTCAGTTTACTGATGCCGTTTACCGTCTTTGTACTGCACGCCGATGCGCAAGCGCGTGCGATTAGCAACCGCATGAGCCCGTCGGTGACGGTGGTCGACTACAGCGGATTTGTTGATCTGACAGCCGCACACACGCACACCATGACCTGGGATTGATTGCGCACGACCTGAACCTACGTCGTCGCAAGGGCGGCGTGCTGCTCGTGCCTGGCCCGAGTGGGTGAATTTTGCGCAAAAAAGATCTGTATATTTCTTGACACACATCCCACTGCTGCATAGAATTTTGCGTCCCTAATTACCATTGGTGTTTGGGGATTAGATTTTTCACAAAGCTTACTTTCAAGTAAATCAGGAGCTAGTTAATGGCAACTATTAACCAGTTGGTACGCAAACCACGTGCAAAGCAAGTTGTTAAAAGCAACGTGCCTGCACTAGAAGCGTGCCCACAAAAACGTGGTGTATGTACTCGTGTTTACACTACTACACCTAAAAAACCTAACTCAGCACTTCGTAAAGTTTGTCGTGTACGTCTGACAAACGGTTTTGAAGTAACATCGTACATCGGCGGTGAAGGTCACAACCTTCAAGAGCACAGTGTTGTTCTGATCCGTGGTGGTCGTGTTAAAGACCTTCCAGGTGTGCGTTACCACACTGTTCGCGGCGCACTTGACTGTGCTGGCGTAAATGACCGTAAACAAGGTCGTTCTAAGTACGGTGTGAAGCGTCCTAAGTCTTAATGCGTCTTTTTTATAAAGAAAGCGTTAAGTAAGGCCAAACACTTATTTTCAATTTTAATTTTTTGAAAAAACTGAAAAGTTTTGGATAAAACCTGAAGAAGACAACGGAGATAAATCCATGCCACGTCGTCGCGTCATTGGTCAGCGTAAGATCCTTCCAGATCCAAAGTTCAAATCTGAACTGCTGGCAAAATTCGTTAACATCCTAATGGTTGACGGTAAGAAATCTACTGCAGAAAAAATCGTTTACACTGCACTAGATGCTATGGCTGAAAAGTCTGGTAAAGACCACTTAGCTATTTTTGAAGAAGCTCTTGAAAACGTTCGCCCAGCGGTTGAGGTTAAATCTCGCCGTGTTGGTGGTTCAACTTACCAAGTACCTGTAGAAGTACGTCCGGTTCGCCGTAACGCACTTGCTATGCGTTGGTTGGTTGAAGCTGCGCGTAAGCGTGGTGAAAAATCTATGGCTCAACGCCTGGCAGCTGAAATGCTGGATGCGTCTGAGAACAAAGGTACTGCTGTTAAGAAACGTGAAGACGTTCACCGTATGGCAGAAGCGAACAAAGCATTCGCTCATTACCGCTGGTAATACCTTCTGTGCTGCGAGGTTCTCTCGCAGCACATTTCTTTACTCTAAGGTGTACCTTAGTAAGAGGATACAATCGTGGCTCGTAAAACTCCTATTGAGCGCTACCGTAACATCGGTATCTGTGCTCACGTAGATGCAGGTAAAACAACCACAACTGAGCGTATTCTGTTCTACACTGGCCTTTCTCACAAAATCGGCGAAGTTCACGATGGTGCAGCGACCATGGACTGGATGGAGCAGGAGCAGGAGCGTGGTATCACTATCACCTCAGCTGCGACTACGACCTTCTGGCGTGGTATGGAAGCACAATTCCAAGATCATCGCATCAACATCATTGATACCCCAGGACACGTTGACTTTACGATCGAAGTAGAGCGCTCTCTTCGTGTACTTGACGGTGCAGTGGTCGTATTCTGTGGCTCATCTGGTGTTGAACCTCAGTCTGAAACTGTTTGGCGTCAAGCTGACAAGTACCACGTTCCTCGTATGGTGTTTGTCAACAAGATGGACCGTGCAGGCGCAGACTTTCTACGCGTTGTGGACCAAATTAAACATCGTCTTGGTGCGAACCCGGTTCCAATCCAATTGAACATTGGTGCGGAAGACGAGTTCAAAGGTGTCATCGACCTTATCAAGATGAAAGCAATCAACTGGAATGAAGCCGATCAAGGCATGTCGTTCACGTACGAAGACATTCCAGCGGATATGCAAGAACTCGCAGAAGAGTGGCGCAACCACATGGTTGAAGCGGCCGCGGAAGCAAGTGAAGAGCTGATGGACAAGTACCTGGAAGAAGGTGAATTGTCTGAAGCGGAAATCAAGCAGGCACTGCGTACCCGTACACTGAACAACGAAATCGTGCTGGCCACTTGTGGTAGTGCGTTCAAGAACAAAGGTGTACAGGCCGTACTGGATGCTGTGATTGAATTCTTGCCATCGCCAGTCGACGTGCCGTCTATCAAAGGCATTGACGAAGATGAGAACGAAGTTGAGCGTCACGCTGACGACAACGAACCGTTCTCTGCATTGGCCTTTAAGATCGCCACTGACCCGTTCGTGGGCACGCTGACCTTTATGCGCGTTTACTCCGGTGTGGTCAACTCCGGTGATTCTGTTTACAACTCAGTCAAACAGAAGAAAGAACGTTTCGGTCGTATCGTACAGATGCACTCGAACAAGCGTGAAGAGATCAAAGAAGTTCGCGCAGGCGACATTGCTGCGGCAATTGGCCTGAAAGACGTGACAACAGGGGATACGCTGTGTGACACCAACCACAAAGTGGTGCTGGAACGCATGGAGTTCCCTGAACCGGTAATCCAGATCGCGGTAGAGCCTCGCTCTAAAGCTGATCAGGAGAAGATGGGTATCGCGCTGGGTAAACTGGCGGCAGAGGATCCTTCTTTCCGCGTGGAAACCGACGATGAAACTGGCCAGACTCTGATTTCTGGTATGGGTGAGCTTCACCTCGACATCATCGTGGATCGTATGAAGCGCGAATTCAGCGTCGACTGTAACGTAGGTAAACCTCAGGTTGCTTACCGTGAAACCATTCGTGGTAGCACGGAAGTGGAAGGCAAGTTTGTTCGTCAGTCTGGCGGTCGTGGTCAATACGGTCACGTTTGGCTGAAACTGGAACCGGCTGAACCTGGTGAAGGGTTTGTCTTTGTTGACCAAATCGTGGGTGGTGTGATTCCGAAGGAATACATCAGTTCAGTATCGAAAGGTGTTGAAGAACAGATGAACAGCGGTGTGTTGGCGGGCTATCCGGTACTGGATGTCAAGGCAACCCTGTTTGACGGTTCTTACCACGATGTTGACTCCAGCGAAATGGCGTTTAAGATTGCCGGCTCGATGGCCTTCAAGAAAGGTGCACTGCAAGCGCAGCCAGCTCTTCTTGAACCAATGATGAAAGTTGAAGTAACCACTCCGGAAGACTGGATGGGTGATGTGGTGGGTGACCTGAACCGTCGTCGCGGCATTATCGAAGGTATGGATGAAGGCCCTGCTGGCCTGAAGATCATCCGTGCTCAGGTTCCGCTTTCCGAAATGTTCGGTTACGCAACTGACCTACGTTCTGCAACTCAGGGCCGTGCGTCCTACTCGATGGAATTCTTCGAGTACGCTGAGGTACCTAAGAACTTTGCAGAAGCGATTATCGCGGAACGTGGTTACTAATAGGGCGGAACAGGCTGAACTTTTTCCGAGATCAGGCCGCCCAAATATTGCGCTGGCGAACGTTGGCGCATAAAATAGCAATTTCTGGCGCGCCGTGATCAATAAAGATCGCGGCGAATCATAACTAGGAAGGAACACGATCGTGTCTAAAGAAAAATTTGAACGTACGAAACCGCACGTAAACGTTGGTACTATCGGCCACGTTGACCACGGTAAAACAACTCTAACTGCAGCTATCTGTACTACTCTTGCTAAAGTTTACGGCGGTGTAGCTAAAGACTTCGCATCTATCGATAACGCTCCAGAAG
>NZ_WXWO01000105.1:0-18895 GCF_009904845.1 Vibrio sp. V38_P2S17PM301
AGTAATGTTTGAATTGACTGTGCTGAGTCCGAAGACTCAATGGTCACTTCGTATCATTGAAACCTAAGTTGATGTCGAAACATCAATTTGGATTATCATCAACGAGTGCCCACACAGATTGATAGGTTTATATTGTTAAAGAGCGCTCTTCTCTGTGACTAAAATCACTTCGGAAGAGGCGGCCATTCTAGCGAGATAATCTTCAGTGTCAAACACTTTTTCAAAATTATTTCATTTTTATTTCTGACCGCTTCGACTGGCTTCGAACCCTTGTGAGGCCTTGCCCTGTCGACGAGGAGGCATTATAGAGATCGACATCACGTTGGCAAGCGTTATTTTGAAAAAATTGCAAAAATAACGCTTAAACGATGAGATTTCAATCAAAGGCCTATTTATTCAACTTTACCCCACAAAAGCCAACATCATATTCACAAAGTTATCCACAAAGAGTCTTTTTGGAGCATAAAAAAGGCCGCTTTCGCGGCCTTTATGAATGTCACGGTTATATCCCTGAGCCGTATTGCTCTCCATCATCTTCATGAAGACCACATTCACGCTTCAAGCCAAAGAAACGGGTTTCTTCTTCGCTCATCCCAGGTTCCCACTTTTTGGTGGTATGAGTATCACCTACCGACAAGTACCCTTCCTCCCACAATGGGTGATAGGACAAACCATTCTGCTCTAAATAGTAGTGGACATCTTTATTTGTCCAGTCAATCACAGGCAGGAACTTAAACACACCATTTTGGATCGAGAGCACAGGTAAATTCTGGCGCGACTTGGACTGTTCCCGTCGCAGTCCGGAAAACCAAGTACCAACATTCAGCTCAGTGAGAGCCCGACGCATCGGTTCCACTTTATTAAGCTTGTTGTACTTTTCTATCCCCTCTATACCCTGTTCCCATAATTTACCGTAGCGCGCTTCTTGCCATGCCGGACTTTGCTCACTGCGGTAGATTTTGAGATTCAGCCCCAGCTTAGCTGTCAGCTCATCGATAAAGCGATAAGTTTGTGGGAACAGGTACCCGGTATCGGTCAGAATCACCGGAATATCGGCTTTTACGTTAGACACTAAATGCAGCATTACAGCAGCCTGAATACCAAAGCTGGACGACACTGCGTGCTGCCCCTCCAGATTATCAAGCGCCCACGCTACTCTTTGTTCTGCCGTCAATTGTTCAAGCTGCATATTGATTTCGGCCAAACGGAGCGTTTGCTCGGTTTTGGTCAGTGTCAACAGCTCACTTAACTGAGGCTTAGTTGCAACTGAATCAAGCATGGAAATCCCTCTTTGAATTGACCACTTCTTCAATAATGCCGGCCCGAATGGTGAAATCACCAAAATCTTCGCCCGGGTTGCGCTCTTGAGCCCAACGTCCAACTAAGGCGTCAATATCGGTCAGAATTTGTTGATCGGTGATGTTCTCTTTATACATCTTCGGAATTCGAGTCCCGGCACGGTTACCACCAAGGTGAAGGTTATAACGGCCAGGCGCTTTACCCACTAATCCAATTTCCGCCAACATCGCTCGACCGCAGCCATTGGGACACCCCGTTACCCGAAGAATGATGTTGTCTTCTTTGGGTAACTCGTGTTTTTCAAGAATCTCTTCTACCTGAGTAACAAACTCCGGCAGGAAACGTTCGGCTTCCGCCATCGCAAGCGGGCAAGTTGGGAAAGCGACACAAGCCATGGAGTTTTTGCGCTGCTCACTGACACTGGCATCCATCAACCCGTGCTCCAGCGCAATCTGTTCAATCTGCGCTTTTTGTTCGGCAGGCACTCCAGCCACAATCAGATTCTGGTTGGCCGTCATACGGAAATCGCCGTGGTGAATTTTAGCGATTTCAGCCACACCCGATTTTAGCGGTTTCCCCGGATAATCAAGCAGGCGTCCATTTTCAATAAACAGAGTCAGGTGATGTTTACCATCGATCCCTTCAACCCACCCGACACGGTCGCCACGTTCCGTGAATTCATAAGGACGACTGGCTTCAAACGTAACACCGGCACGCTTTTCTACTTCCGCCTTAAACACATCGCTACCAACACGGTCTAGGGTGTATTTGGTTTTCGCATTCTTACGATTAGAGCGGTTACCCCAGTCACGTTGAGTGGTCACAACCGCCGCCGCCACATCGAGTGTCTTCTCCAATGGGATGAAGCCAAAGTCATCGGCGCGACGCGGATAAGTCGAAGTATCGCCGTGCGTCATAGCCAAACCACCGCCAACCAGGACATTAAAGCCCACCAGCTTGCCGTTATCAGCTATAGCGACAAAGTTTAGATCGTTCGCGTGCACGTCAACATCATTCTGCGGCGGGATCACCACCGTCGTTTTGAATTTACGCGGCAAATAATTGCTGCCCAGGATCGGCTCTTCATCGGTGGTTTCCACTTTCTCACCGTCAAGCCAGATCTCTGCGTACGCTCTTGTCTTTGGTAATAGATGCTCACTGATCTTAGCGGCCCACTCATAGGCTTCTTGATGCAATTCAGACTCAACCGGGTTACTGGTACACAGCACGTTGCGGTTGACGTCGCCGGCCGTCGCAATCGAATCGATACCGATGCTGTTCAGCGTCTGATGCATCAGTTTGATATCGGGTTTCAGCACCCCATGAAACTGGAACGTTTGTCGAGTCGTAAGGCGAATACTGCCGTACAGAGAGTGCTCGGAGGCAAACTTGTCAATCGCCAGCCACTGTTTAGGCTGAATGATGCCACCCGGCATACGCGCGCGCAGCATGACATTGTGCAGCGGTTCCAATTTCTGCTTAGCCCGCTCGTTGCGAATATCCCGGTCATCCTGCTGATACATACCGTGAAAACGAATCAGTTGGAAGTTATCCGCAGTAAAGCCGCCCGTAATACGATCCTGCAGATCTTGCTCGATCGTACCGCGTAAAAAGTTGCTTTCTCTTTTTAGACGCTCGTTATCAGAAAGTGGCCCTAACTCTTCGCCTAATACAACCTGCTTCTCACTCATTAGTACACATCCCTTTGATAACGTTTCGCTTTACGGAGATCATTGATAAATTCTTCAGCATCATCACGTGACATTTTGCCTTGCTGTTCCACCACTTCGACCAAGGCTTCATGCACATCTTTCGCCATACGAGTCGCGTCGCCACACACATAAAGGTAAGCGCCATCCTGAATCCACTGCCAAACCTGTTCGGCGTGTTCCAGAATACGGTGTTGTACATAAACCTTTTCCTGCTGATCACGGCTGAACGCAACATCAAGACGACTCAGGACGCCAGACTTGAGGTACTTCTGCCATTCCACCTGATAGAGGAAATCTTGTGTAAAGGTGCGGTCACCGAAGAACAACCAGTTTTTACCATTGGCATCGCGATTGTCCCGCTCCTGGATAAAACTACGGAAAGGGGCGATGCCCGTACCCGGACCGATCATGATCACGGGCGCATCATCACTCGCCGGCAGTTTGAAGTTGTTGTTGTTTTCGATAAACACTTTAACTTCACCGCCCTCTTCCAGACGACGGGCCAGGAAACCGGAGGCACCACCAAGGCGCTCTTCCCCACTGTGATCGTATTCCACCACGCCCAAAGTCAGGTGCACTTCCTCTTCCACTTCAGTCTGACTGGAAGCAATCGAGTACAAGCGCGGAGTCAAGCGGCGCAACAAACCAATCAATGCCTCAGCGCTGAGCTTTGTTTTCTTCTCACTGAGCACATCCACAATCTGAGTGTTGGTTGCGTAGGCCCGCAGTTTATCTTTATCTTCCACCAGCTTGAGCAGCTTTTTGCTGCCAGACAACTCAGCAAACTTTGTCACCAACTGAGGGTTGGCAGCGGTAATTTCAAACTTGCTCACTAGCGCGCTGTGCAGGGACAAGCTTTCGCCATCGACATCCACACTTTCCACGCCGGACAGACCAACCGCTGCCGCTACAGCATTGGCCAGCTCCGAGCTGTTTTCATACCAAACGCCAAGTGCATCGCCCGGTTGATAACTCAGGCCAGAGCCATCCAGATCAATTTCGATATGGCGTACGTCTTTCCCCGAGTCGCGGCCAGTAATTTTCTGATTGGTCAGCAGCGTTGCGGTATATGGGTTCTGTTTGTTGTATTGAGAAGGGGTCGCAGCGCTCAGCCCTACCGGAAGCTGAACAATTTCTGCTTCGGTCGATGCCAGGGCCTGTTTAACTTGTTCCAACGCCTTCTGGCGCCATTCGGCTGCCGGAGCATCGTAGTCGACATCACAATCAATGCGATCGATAAAGGCGGTAGCGCCAAGCTTGGACAGATAGGTATCAAAGTCTTTACCTGTCTGGCAGAAGAATTCGTAGCTAGAGTCACCCAGCCCAATCACGCCGTATTGTAGATTCGGCAGTTTCGGCGCTTTCTTTGACTGCAGGAATTCGTGCAGTTCAATCGCGTTATCCGGTGCTTCGCCTTCACCGTTGGTAGACGCGACGATGACGACATGGGTCTCTTTCGCCAGGTTCTTTCCTTTGTAATCGCTGGCATCAAACAACTCAACCTGGATTCCGGCTGACTTGGCTTCCTGTTCCAGCGCTTCAGCCACTCCTTTGGCATTACCCGTTTGCGAAGCGAATATAATGGTGAGTTTTCCTGCCGGCTTAGCCGATACAGCAGCCGCCGCCTGAGCGATTGGTGCTGCAGCTGCGGCAGGTTGTGACTGGCTTAACCCCCAGAAGTAACCACTTACCCAGGCAAGTTGCTGTGGAGAGAGTTCAGACACGGTATGCTGCAACTGACTGAGCTGCTGATCATTCAGCGGGCTGGCGATAGCTGGCAGTTCTTGTAGTTTCGTGTTTCCGTTAGAAGACATTGTCACGACATCCCTATTCATTGCGTGACGATAGATTAACCACTGAGGCTAATAACAAGAAAGAATAGAAGAGAATGTTTTATAACTTTTGGGTGTAAAGAACGGGCATTAATTGGCCGGGGGATTACTTAGCTTCCACCCTGACCTGCTTAAAGCCCACCGCCATCGCAGATTTGGACGCCATATCCAGATCCACATAATGACACTCTTCACCATGAGCGTCCGTCAAAGGGACGAAGCCACCACGCTCATGTCTAAACTCCACGATCCAGGTCCCTTCTTCACTGGAAGGTTCAATGATCGCCTCAACCAACTTGTTGTCGCGGTAGAGGTTTCTTAATTCGGCCAACGTCATCGCAATCCCTGCTTTATAGTCATACAGATCGGTTCACACTAATCATGGTTTATTCCTGACAAAACTGCCAACTGCGCTTTTATTGATATACTTATATGGTATAAAAAAACACCACTTATTCTGTGGTGTTTTAAGAGATGCTTGGGTGGGGGGATTCAAACCAACGTTACTTGGGTTAACGAGGCTGGTAGACGACATTTTTGAAAAACCAATAACCGACACCAATCACAATCAGCCAAGGGATCAATTTGATAAAAATACCCACCATCCCCAGGGCCAGCATCACTACAAACGCCAGCGCAATCGCGCCCAGTACACTAACTAGCGTCATTCCGGTTACCAATAATGTCGCCATAAACACCAGTACAAAAATCAACTCAAACATCATTGTTCTCCTGTCGTTGTTGTTTAAGACCAATCAGATTACGTGCCAGTTTGATAAAATCAGCTATCACCTTGTTATTTATAGAAATAAAAAAGGCGAAGCACTTTGATATGCTTCGCCCATCATCGATAAAGTGAATTTCACCACTCACTAATGGCGAAATTTACACATCCAGCTCGGCTGGGATTTTGGCCAGCGCCGCTTCCACCACTTCGATACCAGAGCCGGGTTTATGCGCGTTTTCGCTGATGTAGCGTCGCCACTGACGCGCCCCTGGCATATTCTGGAACAACCCCAGCATATGACGGGTAATATGACCAAGATACGCCCCCTGTGCCAATTGCTGTTCAATGTACGGATACATCTCTTCCACGATCTGGCGACGCTTTTTCACCGGCGTATTCAGGCCAAAAATTTGCTGATCCACTTCCGCCAGAATATACGGGTTCTGGTAGGCTTCACGCCCAACCATAACACCATCCAAATGTTCCAGATGCTGCTGTGATTCCGACAGCGTTTTGATCCCACCGTTCAGTGCGATGATCAAATGAGGAAAATCCTGTTTTAACTGATATGCACGCGGGTAATCGAGCGGCGGAATCTCGCGGTTTTCTTTCGGGCTCAAACCACTCAGCCATGCTTTACGGGCATGGATGGTGAACTGTTCACAACCGCCTTGCTCAGAAACAGTAGAGACAAAATCCGTCAGAAACAGATACGAATCCTGCTCATCGATACCAATGCGGGTTTTGACCGTCACCGGAATGTCGACCACCTCTTTCATCGCCGCCACGCATTCGGCCACCAGCTGAGGCTCAGCCATCAGACAAGCACCAAAACGGCCGTTCTGCACCCGATCCGATGGGCAGCCCACATTGAGGTTGATTTCATCGTAACCACGCTCTTGCGCCAATTTCGCACACGTCGCCAGATCCTGAGGGTTGGAACCACCCAGTTGTAGCGCCACCGGATGTTCTTCCTCACTGTGCTTGAGAAAGTCACCTTTACCGTGAATGATCGCACCGGTTGTCACCATCTCGGTGTACAACAACGTCTGCGACGACAGCAAACGGTGGAAGTAACGACAATGACGGTCTGTCCAGTCGAGCATCGGAGCAACGCTAAATCGCTGCATTACAAATTCGTTTGTCGTATCAGGTTTAGACACTGATTTACCTCACCTTTTGTGATCCCACATTACCGTTTGCCTTTTCCGCGGCTTCTGAGCGTGTGCCTCGGTGTCACCTCAATTTAACAGTAATGATTTCAAGAGAAGTGGCGGATTATACACACTGGCAGGCGTCAGGGAAAATACGCCGTCTTAAGTGCGCTCTGGCAGACGGACCAAAGGTGCCGTACTGGCGATCAGCGCGGTGATCAATGCGGCAGTCGCCACGACCAGATAACCGGTCTGAAATGCCTGCATTACCGCCGCTTTTGGCATAGTCAACGGCTCTTCGATGGAACTGATCACGTTGAACCCTAGCCACATAGAGTACACCAGTGTCCCGAACATCACCGTCCCAGGTGTTCTCGCCCTCCCACGGTTTGTACGGTCAGTTGCGTCGAAAGCATCACTGTACCCAGGTCCAAACCAAACCGCATGCGATCACGCTCAAAAACCACGTATGTTCATGCACTGCTCCCATCAACTGAAACATCACGCTGCTGAATGTCATTCCCACCACCGGATTCCATTCCGGGCTCCCGGTGCGCGCAATCCCCTTACCCGCTAAATAGGAGCCTGAAATCACACCCACCGACATAGGGATCATTAATAGCCCGGCATCCGCCGCTGATTTCCCAAACGCCACTTGCCAATATATGGGTAAGAAGAATCACTCGCGAGCAGATAGCCTATCGCGATCCAGGACGACAGTTGCATGCCTCCCAGTCCCGCCACAAGCGCCAGTTCGCTGTCGCGAGCAACGGCACTCCACCAGTTTTATGTCAGCATTTAGATCATCATGTTCCAAATGCTGGTTAAGCTGTACAAATAGAAATTACTTCTTTTTATTCATAACATTAAGACTTTTTGGCCTACTATGTTCTATTTACTATTCAAGCTGAACAGACACTGAAGTTTATCCCGTCACCTCGTACCCATCGGCCCAACCACCAGGAGGGACAGGTTTATCAGTATCGTTTTTAACCGAGATAAGGTAACGTATGCCCTGTGATGTGCACGTCAGGGTACACTGACGAAATGTCGTGAATGACAGCGGAAGAAAACAAATCCATCGAGAAATGTTATAGTATTAGGCAAGTCCGATGGTTATGGTGATGAATTTGAACCAAAGACTGATACAACAAATCGAAGAGATCTGTGCGTCAAGAGGCGTTCGCCTGACCACACAGCGCAAACGGGTGTTTGAGTTAATCTGCTCCAGTAAAAAGGCCTCCAGCGCTTACGAACTGCTGGAAGAATTAAAACAGAGTGAGCCACAGGCTAAACCTCCGACGGTATACCGGGCACTCGATTTTCTGCTTGAGCAGGGCTTTATTCATCGTGTGGAATCCACCAACAGCTTTATCTCGTGCGCTTCGTGCAACGCTCACAAGCACTTTTCTCATCTGTTGATTTGTGACAAATGTGGCAACGTTATTGAACTGCAAAATGATAGTCTGATAGCCTTGCTGACAGAGAACGCGGAGCAACACGGATTCCATTTCTCGAATCACGTTATTGAAACTCATGGCGTCTGTGATTCGTGTTGTTCGGAATGAAAGAATAGATAGAAGAAAGTTATGCGTGCTGAATTTGTTAACCCGTTTCTGGCATCTCTGCTGAATGTCCTGAAAACGATGGCTTCTCTGGAACTGAAACCCCAGAAACCTCGTGTGAAGAAAGACGAAATTGCCCGCGGTGACGTTTCCGGCCTGATTGGCATGGTTGGTCAGCAAACTCGTGGTTCAATGTCGATTACATTTGATGAAGGCTTGGCGCTGGAAATTATGCAGAACATGTTGGGTGAACGCCCGAATGGTCTGAATGAAGAAGTAACGGATATGGTCGGTGAAATCACTAACATGGTCACCGGAGGCGCAAAGCGTATCCTAGCCGAAAGTGGTTTCGATTTCGAAATGGCCACCCCAGTGGTGGTTTCGGGCAAGGGCCACACCATTCGTCACAAATGTGAAGGGGCAATCATCATTATGCCTTTCGCCTCGCAGTGGGGTAATGCGTTTATTGAAATCTGTTTCGAATAAACGCTCGCAGCAACAAAAAAGGTTGGCCTCGGCCAACCTTTTTTATTGTCTCACCACACCGTGTTACGCACGGTAGGCTTTAAACGCATTGATCAAACCGTTGGTTGAACTGTCGTGCGAGCAGATCGCAGCATCGTCAGCCAGCTCAGGCAGGATATTGTTCGCTAGCTGTTTACCCAGCTCCACACCCCACTGATCAAAGCTGAAGATATTCCAGATCATGCCTTGAACAAAAATCTTGTGCTCGTACATCGCGATCAGGTTACCCAGCGTGCGTGGCGTGATTTCTTTAACCAGAATCGAGTTCGTCGGACGGTTGCCTTCAAACACTTTAAATGGCACCAGCGCCGCCACTTCCTGCTCTGACTTACCCGCCTTGACCAGTTCAGCTTGCACAGTTTCAGCGGATTTACCGAATGCCAGAGCTTCTGTCTGGGCAAAGAAGTTTGACATCAGTTTCTGGTGATGATCACCCGTTGGGTTGTGACTGATTGCCGGAGCAATGAAATCACATGGGATCAGTTTGGTTCCCTGGTGGATCAACTGGTAAAACGCGTGCTGGCCGTTGGTGCCTGGTTCACCCCAGATGATTGGACCGGTCTGGTAGGTCACCGGGTTGCCGTCACGGTCGACGTACTTCCCGTTGGATTCCATGTTGCCTTGTTGGAAGTAAGCCGCAAAACGGTGCATGTATTGGTCGTAAGGCAGAATGGCTTCTGACTCCGCGCCGTGGAAGTTATTGTACCAAATACCAATCAACGCCAGGATAACTGGAATATTGTGTTCAAACTCCGTGCTGGCGAAATGCTGATCCATCTCGTGCGCACCTTCCAGCAGCGCCACAAAGTTGTCGTAACCGATCGCCAGAACAATCGACAGACCGATCGCCGACCATAATGAGTATCGGCCGCCGACCCAGTCCCAAAACTCAAACATGTTCGCGGTATCAATACCAAACTCAGACACAGCATCCGCATTGGTCGACAGCGCCGCAAAGTGTTTTGCTACGTGCACTTCATCGCTGGCTGCCGCCAGGAACCAGTCACGCGCAGTGTGCGCATTGGTCATGGTTTCCTGTGTGGTAAACGTTTTTGATGCGATCAAAAACAGCGTGGTTTCCGGATTGAGCGCCTTAAGCGTTTCCGCAATGTGCGTTCCATCGACGTTCGAAACAAAATGCATGTTGAGATGGTTGGTATACGGCGCCAGCGCTTCCGTCACCATGTAAGGCCCCAGATCCGAACCACCGATACCGATATTCACCACATCCGTGATCGCTTTACCGGTATAGCCTTGCCATTCGCCGCCAATCACACGCTCAGAGAAAGCTTTCATTTTTTCCAGTACCGCGTTCACTGCCGGCATCACGTCTTCGCCATCAACCATCACCGGACGGTTGCTGCGGTTACGCAGCGCGGTGTGCAATACCGCACGACCCTCGGTCTGGTTGATCGCTTCACCGCTGAACATCGCTTCGATGGCTGATTTCAGTTCCGTCTGATCCGCCAGCGCAAACAACTGTTTCAGCGTCTCTTCGTTGATCAGGTTTTTAGAGTAATCGACAAGAATGTCTGAGCCGAAACGCGCAGAGTACTTGTTAAAACGATCCGCATCCTGAGCAAACAGCGCGTTCAGATCCATATCCTGAGCGGATTCGAAATGGGCAGTCAGCGCTTGCCACGCTTGTGTCTGCGTTGGATTGATATTTTTCAACATGGTCAGTATCCCGATGTGACTGTAGGTTTCATTCCACTAATCCTAGCTGTTTCTCGCCGGATTGCAGAATCCCCGATTTAGCAAAAAGAAACTGTTCGTCGCCTCCCCGCAGGCAGGCCACTTGTCTTTGTAATTAATTTTCAGACTGTCATTATGACGCAGCCCTGTGACACCATCATTGAGATAAGTCACGTAAACCGATTATGCTATTGGAAAGCACCGGATGATAAAGGCCAACACCTTAACGTCTTAGCTAAGTTTTGCCAATGAGAATATCAAGGAAGCCGGATATGTGGAGCCAAAAGACCCTGCACCTGCGCGCCAGGCCGCGAGGGTTTCATCTGATCACTGATGAAATTGAACAACAATTGCCAGAAATCCGACGAGTTTCTGTGGGATTATTACATTTATTCATTCAACACACGTCGGCCAGTTTAACGCTGAATGAAAACGCCGACCCCACAGTGCGGATGGACATGGAGGTGCATTTTAATCAGTTCGTTCCTGAACGTGCGTCGTATTATCAGCATACGTACGAAGGCGACGATGACATGCCTGCGCATATCAAAGCGTCGCTGCTCGGCGCCAGCGTGACGATTCCTCTCAGTCAGGGACAACTGGCGCTGGGGACCTGGCAGGGAATTTATCTCGGTGAGCACCGCAACCATGGTGGCCAACGCCGTATCATTGCCACATTGCAGGGAGAAACCGTTTAAAAGGGCTGGTTGATCATCACTCGAAAGCTGTCTTCATCGGCAGCTTTTGCCAGCTCGGCGCGAACCACCACACCTTCAACCTGAAAACGGATTGCGCCACCGACACTCCACCGCATGTCCTGATGAAGGGTTTGCAAATCGTACTCATCGGCCACCCGGCCAACATCGGCAAACAGCACCCATTGCCACCAGGGCATATCGTAATAGTTAATGAGTGGGATGTCGTTGAGCGGCTGCCATTCGGGTAACACCCGGTATTCAAGCGAATAGTGCACTGCGGCGCGATCGTGGTACCGACCCCCGCTATAACCTCTGAGGCGATACAACCCACCTAACCGGACTTGCTCCTGCTCTGGCGGCCGGGCGCACGCAGTATTATCACAATGTTCCCAACTCGGCGTATCGGCGGTATAGAAATCCAGTGCCAACACCTGTTGCTTAAACCAGTCACCCAGTGGTCCGAAGGAAAAAAACTGGCTGTTTTCCAGCTCCCACTTAACCCAAGGGTGACTCGTCTCTCCAGTTCCGGAGGTGATCGCCAACGATGTCTGGGAACCCTGAGTGGCGTTGCGCGGATTGTCACGGTTGTCCCAGTCAAACGTCAGTTTCAGACCCGTGGTGCTGTCGCTTTGAGTATCCTGCTCCAGCGCACGAGACGAATAGAAGGGCATCAGTGTCACGGACGACACGCCGGAATCCAACGGGGAGGCCGTCGACACCGAACGCTGTGGGCGAAACAAGCCCGCCATCCCCTGCTGCTCGACCAACCCCCAGGGTAAAAGAAACCGCAGCTCAAGCTGATATTTTCTCTCCAGGCCACTCGTCAGTGTGGCATCGTCAATCGAAGAGTCGTTGCGACCTTGATCAGCCAGATAATACGGAGTGTCGTTGTAGCGCGCCTGATACATCTGGGTATTGACCAACAGAGTGTCGTGCAGAGCGTAGTTTAAAGCCGCAAAGTAACCGATATAACTGTCTTTTTCGGAATAGAGCCCCATCCCAAACAAGGCAGCCTGTTTCTGTCCCACGCCTTTGGCGACCCCAGCTAAACCCAAGGTGGTCCCCAAGGTGTCAGTGGAAAAGAAGAACGGCACCACCGCACGGTCTTTCTCTTGACTCCGGGCTGGCGCAGACACAAAAACGCTGGCAAAAATAGCCAGCGTTAACAGGGTAAATGTCTTCATGCCTGATCGGTGTATTCCATCTCGACCCGGGAGGTCAGTTTGGTGACCAGTTCGTAGGCGATGGTGCCAATGTGCTGCGCCACCTCCTCAACCGGCAGAGCATTGCCCCACAGCACGGCTTCATCGCCGACCTTATCGGTCGCGTCCGGTCCGAGATCGACGGTCAGCATATCCATCGACACCCGACCGGCAATCGGCACCCGGCGGCCATTGACCATCACCGGCGTACCATTGGGCGCCGTGCGAGGATAACCATCGCCATAACCAATCGCGATCACCCCAATCTTAGTGTCTCGCTCACTGGTCCAGATCCCGCCATAACCCACACTCTCGCCCTGCTTGACATCACGCACGGCGATCAGGTGAGATTTGAGGGTCATTACCGGCTGATAACCCATCTGTTGCGCATCTTTGTCGTTAAACGGTGATACGCCATACATGATGATGCCCGGACGCACCCATTCGAGATGACTGTCGTCCCAGGCCAGCAAGCCTGCTGATGCCGCCAGCGATCGCTCCCCTTCACACCCCTTGGTCAGCGACAGGAACAGTTCTGTCTGCTCGGTGGTTGTGGCTTTATCCAGTTCATCAGCACAACCAAAATGGCTCATGTAACGCAGCGGTTTCGCTACATTCGGGCAGGCTTTCAGACGGGTGACAAACTGCTGATACTGTTCCGGACGAACCCCGAGACGGTGCATGCCACTGTCGATTTTCAGCCATACCACCACCGGCGCTTCCAGACTGGTCTGCTCCAAAGCGGCCAGTTGCTCTTCGCAATGCACTACCGTCTGGATATTGTTGGTCACCAGCACCGGTAAATCGACCGACGAGTAAAACCCTTCCAGCAACAGGATGGGTTTGACCACCCCACACGCTCGCAACTGCAGGGCTTCTTCAATTCGCGCGACACCAAAAGCGTCCGCACCGCTGGCCTGCTTGGCCACATGACGCAGACCGTGGCCATAACCATTGGCTTTCACCACCGCCATCACTTTGCTGTGCGGTGCGCGTCGTTTAATCTGAGCCAGATTATGCTGCAGGGCTTTGAGATCCACACACGCGGTGGCAGCTTTCATATAACTCATCGCATTACTCATCATCAAACGCCGGACCCGCGTAGTTATCGAAACGGGACCACTGCCCTTGGAAGGTCAGACGCACGGAGCCGATCGGACCGTTACGCTGCTTACCGATGATGATTTCGGCGGTGCCTTTTAATGCGCTGTCCGGGTTGTACACTTCGTCACGGTAAATAAACATGATCAAATCGGCATCCTGCTCGATAGAGCCAGATTCACGTAAGTCCGAGTTTACCGGTCGTTTGTCTGCCCGTTGCTCAAGTGAGCGGTTCAACTGAGACAGCGCCACCACCGGCACATTCAGCTCTTTAGCCAACGCTTTGAGGGAGCGGGAAATCTCGGCGATCTCCAGGGTACGGTTATCCGACATCGCCGGTACTCGCATCAACTGCAGGTAGTCGACCATGATGAGCGACAATCCACCGTGCTCACGCGCAATACGGCGCGCACGAGACCGCACTTCGGTCGGTGTCAGACCGGAGCTGTCATCAATGTACATGTTCTTCTTCTCCATCAGGATGCCCATGGTCGAAGAAATTCGCGCCCAGTCCTCATCGTCCAGCTGACCGGTCCGGATTTTGGTCTGGTCAACCCGCGACAAAGACGCCAGCATACGCATCATGATCTGTTCCGATGGCATCTCCAGAGAGAAGATCAGCACAGGTTTGTCTTGCTCCATCGCCGCGTTTTCACACAAGTTCATCGCAAACGTGGTTTTACCCATCGACGGACGCGCTGCGACAATCACCAGATCTGAACCTTGCAGACCGGCGGTCATCTTGTTGAGATCCATAAAGCCGGTGTTCACCCCGGTCACGCCATCCTGCGGCGACTTGTACAACAGCTCAATACGTTCGAGGGTCTTTTCCAGGATGTTATCGACGTTTTGCGGGCCTTCGTTCTCATTGGTTCGATCTTCGGCGATTTTAAACACTTTACTTTCGGCTAGGTCGAGCAGATCTTCCGAGCTGCGTCCCTGAGGATCGTAACCGGCATCGGCGATCTCGTTCGCCACACTGATCAGACTGCGCACCAGCGCACGTTCCGCTACAATGTCGGCGTACGCATTGATGTTGGCCGCACTCGGGGTGTTTTTAGCCAGATCCGCCAGGTACGCAAATCCCCCAACATCATCCAGTTGTTCACGCTGCTCCAGGTATTCCGACAAAGTGATCAGGTCGAGCGGTTTGCTGTCTTCCAGAATCGACTTTACCGCATCAAAAATGAGGCGATGCGGACGACTGTAGAAATCCTGGGTCATAACACGTTCCGCAACCGAATCCCAGCGTTCATTGTCCAGCAACAGGCCACCAATTACCGATTGCTCCGCTTCCAGTGAATGCGGCGGTACTTTGATCGCGTCGACCTGAGCGTCCTGAATTTTGCGAGTTCTCTGTTCGTTTCTGTAATCAGCCATGCTTCTGCTCAACCACTATTTCGTAACCGCCCATTATAACCAGAATACAAGATTTGTAATTAAGTTAGGGACAGATTGTCCCTTTCTTATGTAGAATTAACCTTTTGTTGACTCACCTTAAGATCGGTCGACTTACCATGCGCTCATTCATGTCACTACTCAGAGGTACTTCGTGCAAAAATTCTGGCTTTTAGGCTTAAGCCTGATCGCAGCGTCGGTTCACGCTGAGGAAGCAACCCCATCCGAGTCAGACATTGAAGTGCCATCACCCTGGGATACGGAAGTCGAGTTTGGCTATCAATCTCACTCAGGAAATACCGATTCCGAATCGCTCAACTCGCGACTGAGTGCGCAATACACCTCCGGCCCTTACCGTATCAACGGCGAGTGGAAATATTATCAGGTGTATAAAGATGGCGAAGAGGATAAACGCCAGTCGAATTACTCAGCACAGGCCGACTACAAACTGAGTAAGAAAACCTACCTGTACGGCAGCTTTAAAGGGGTCGACTCTCGCTACAGCGCCTATTTCAAGGACTATACCCTGTCGGGCGGTCTGGGTTACCAGTTTGCCAATACCGACACGTTTGTACTGGAAGTGGAAGCCGGTCCGGGTTATCGCTATCAGGAACCCAACCTGGATGAAATTGACGACGACGACATTGTCTTTCCGAATATCGTCGAAGAAGGGATATTTCGCGGCAAAATCAATACCGCGTGGCAGGCGCTGGATACGCTGCGCTTTGAAGCCGAACTGACCGCGGTGGCCGGTCGCAGCAACACCAGTCTGGAAAGTGATATCAATATCATCAACAACATCACCGAAGACATCGCGCTCAAGCTGTCCCACGATCGGATTTATCATGACCGTGTGCCTGAAGGACTGAGCAAGGCGGACAGTATTTTTTCAGTCAACTTGCTGTTTATCTTTTAACATTTTCTTCAGACATAAAAAAACACCGGCTGACGCCGGTGTTTTTCTTTTCTAGTCCTGAGACTAAAAAATTATTCAGCAACAACCTGTAGAGTAACTGCTGCGAATACTTCAGAGTGAAGTTGAACGTTGATTTCAAACTCACCAGTTGTACGCAGAGCACCTTCAGGTAGGCGAACTTCGCTCTTAGCTACTTCAACGCCAGCTGCAGTGATTGCGTCAGCGATGTCACGAGTACCGATAGAACCGAACAGTTTGCCTTCGTCACCAGCTTTAGATGCGATAACAACCGCTTCCAGAGCGTTCACTTTCTCAGCACGAGCTTCTGCAGCAGTCAGTTGCTCAGCAACTTTTGCTTCCAGTTCAGCGCGACGAGCTTCGAACATTTCAACGTTAGATTTTGTTGCCATAACTGCTTTACCCTGAGGGATAAGGAAGTTACGAGCGTAACCAGATTTAACGTTTACAGTATCGCCAAGACCACCTAGGTTACCGATTTTATCAAGTAGAATAACTTGCATTGTTTAATCCTCTTTCTTAATAAAACGAACCGATTACTGATGTTTGTCAGTGTACGGTAGTAGAGCCAGGTAGCGTGAACGTTTGATAGCACGCGCTAGTTGACGCTGGTACTTAGCACTTGTACCAGTGATACGGCTAGGTACGATTTTACCAGCTTCAGTGATGTAGTTTTTAAGAGTTGCTACGTCTTTGTAATCAATCTCTTGTACGCCTTCTGCAGTGAAACGGCAGAATTTACGACGACGGAAGAAACGAGCCATGGGCTATCTCCTGATCTTAAATTTGAGTAATGTTGTCGGCATGAAGCACTAATTTTCCCACACCATTCCGGCCGGTCTGATAAGCGACAAAGCCGCTTACCTTAATGCTGCTGCCTGGTACTAAATTCTGAGTCAATGCTTGTGACCTATCCCCGCTGACCACAACCGGCATACGACAATAAACTTGTCTCGGTAAGTCAGCTTCGATAACCGTAGAGCGGTGCTCTAACCAGAATCGACAGTGTGCAATGCCACTGGGGCTTTGGCTTCGAATTGGAGGTTTCGCAACAGTGCCGCTCAACTCCATCCGATTGGTCATAAGATTAATTACTCAGCAGCTGCTTCTGGCTTAGCTTCGCTACGCTCTTCGCGACGAGGAGCACGCTCTGCACGCTCTTCTTTTTGCTTAAGCATGATTGAAGGCTCAGTGATAGCCGCTTTAGTACGCATGATCATGTTGCGTAGCACTGCATCGTTGAAACGGAAAGCAGTTTCCAGCTCATCGATTACAGCTTGGTCAGCTTCAACGTTCATCAGAACGTAGTGAGCTTTGTGAAGCTTGTTGATTGGGTAAGCCAGTTGACGACGGCCCCAGTCTTCCAGACGGTGTACTTTACCGCCAGCTTCAGTGATAGAACCAGTGTAACGCTCGATCATGCCAGCAACTTGCTCGCTTTGATCTGGGTGCACCATGAATACGATTTCGTAATGACGCATGGGTTGCTCCTTACGGATTATTCAGCTTCCACAATTGGCTCAGTCATCCAGAGGAAGCAAGGAACTAAAGATAATTGACTGAGTTTAAGGAGCACGAATAGTACAGAAAGAAACCATCTGAAGCAAGCGAAATGTGACTCTGGACACAACAGCCTTCCCGAGGTCAGGAAGGCTGGCAAAGCGCGGGATAGAAAGGGGGATTAATCGTCGTCTTCGTCGACATACTGGGCTTGAAGGTAATTCTGAATTCCGGTCATTTCAATCAGGCCAAGCTGAGTTTCCAGCCAGTCAACATGTTCCTCTTCATCCTCTAAGATGTCTTGGAACAGATCTCGTGAGACATAATCATGAACGTCTTCTGCGTACGCGATGGCATTTTTCAGATCCGGAATTGCGGCCATTTCCAGCTTGAGATCGCATTCCAGCATTTCTTGGGCATCTTCGCCAATCATCAGCTTGCCCAGATCCTGTAGGTTTGGCAGCCCTTCCAGAAAGAGAATCCGCTCGATCAAATGATCCGCGTGCTTCATTTCGTCGATGGACTCGTGGTATTCCTTATCCGCCAGATGTTTCAGGCCCCAGTCTTTATACATACGGGCATGCAGAAAATACTGGTTGATGGCTACCAGCTCATTGCCGAGCACTTTATTGAGATGTTGAATAATGATGGGATCGCCTTTCATGACAAAAACCTCCTCTTTGGCTCTTATAACTGTAGAACCAATTGAGAAGGTGTCAAAAATGTCGTGGCGATTAACTGGCCTGTTTAAACTGAGTCACAACCGTATCGTTGAGGATCTCCTTCGCCTGTCTAACGCATTTTCCACACTGAGAACCCAGTGCTGTACAACGTTTGATACCACGAATATCGGAGATGCCTTCTTCCAGCGCAAGTTTGCGGATTTTTTTATCTGAGACACCGTGACACAAACAAACGTACATACTGACTACCTTGAATCTATTGCGTGACCAGAAATATAAAAAAGAATCGTTCTTATTACCAGTTAGATCGAGCTGCATTTAAGATCGATTAGTTATAAAGAAACTGATGAAAAATCATATGAGCGTATTGGGGGCTCAACCCAAACAACTGCACTTGTGTAAGCGTTTGTTTTCAAAATAGCACTATTGATATTTAAGATGATAATTGAACCATTTTTCTTATAACCAAAAAACGAAAAAGGGAAGCCTAAGCTTCCCTTTCTCTAGATGCGCTTTCTTCAAAAAGAAGAACAGTGCAAGATTTCGTGTAATTCGTTACGAATTATTCGAAGATCTTAGCAACAACACCAGCACCTACTGTACGACCGCCTTCACGGATCGCGAAACGTAGACCTTCGTCCATCGCGATTGGTGCGATCAGCTCAACAGTCATCTTGATGTTGTCGCCTGGCATTACCATTTCTACGCCTTCTGGTAGCTCGATGTTACCAGTTACGTCAGTTGTACGGAAGTAGAACTGTGGACGGTAGCCTTTGAAGAATGGAGTGTGACGACCACCTTCATCTTTAGACAGTACGTAGACTTCTGATTCGAACTTAGTGTGTGGAGTGATTGAACCAGGCTTAGCTA
>NZ_WXWO01000092.1:0-18537 GCF_009904845.1 Vibrio sp. V38_P2S17PM301
TTCTGCGTCTTTGCGTTATAAAAATAGATGTAGTGTTTATCCTCCATTTTGATCTGGTGGACGATAGGCCAGGTTGTATTAAAAGCAGACTCTCCACGTTGAATGGCATCCACATCAAGTGACGCGCAAAGCGCTTGCAGTTGCCGTTCACTTTCACGTATCAGTTCGTAGATATAAGTGTGCTTCAGTGAATACAGTGTTTCATCAAAGAATTGTATTTTGGTTCTGACTAACCCTTGATAGTGCAGACCTGCCATAAGAAAACTAGCCATTGCAATAACGGCTGCGAGTATCAGCATCAGCTTTGTTAGCAAGTAGTGATATTTAGATAAAGAATTCTTTGGCATTCCAACATTCTCATTATTTTTAATCGCGCGATGCTATCTCAAGTTCTCGAACAATCATGTTGATATCAATCACGTTTGTACGCATAACTTCGTCTTGTAAATGAGATTTGGTGTTTATGGTGTATTCAGTTTGCGATGTGTTTCAAATATTTACATGTACGGTTTTCTACTGTTTTAACTATGCCTCTTGTTTCGTATCATCGTGTCTTTTCAGTTTAGTATAAAAATAGAACGCTTGTTAATTGAGGTGGTAGAAGCTGTATTTTCACAAGAATGGTGCAGAAAATGGCATGTGTTTAGTGTTTTTTCTGCTTATATACGAGATCTGTTTATAGGAGCACCAAGCTACGACACCAACTTTGAATCTATTTGGCAGTATTGAATTTGGAGGTTTATATGAACCATTGGAAAGTCATTTGGGAGGCAGACCACAAGCAGGCTACTACTCGAAATTTGTTTAGAAGTGTCATTATAAGCTGTAGCAACTGGGAAAGCGCTGTAATAGCGATTTCTGCAACGTTCTTCCTATGCGGGGTCATCTCACTTTACTGGTTCCCAAATATATCCTTTTGGCCAATCGGGATCAGCGAGCTCGTTTTAGTCTTATTTCTTAGTCGAATGAAGAAGCGTCTTATTTTGCGAGAGTTTGGTGATCTTTCACACCATGTAGTCCCTCATAACGATGAAGTTCATCAAACAAGTCGTTACTTGATGTTTAAGCAGAAACTCCAGGAGCGCTCGATTACTAGCAACCAAGTGTCAGAATGCATGGAACTATTAGACTTACAGATAGATATTGCTGACTCTAGTGGTGTTTTACGTAAGAGCTTTGGCAGTTTTGTTGGGGGGGTATTCCTGGGGTTAATTACGACGTTAGGCAGAAAGCTTGAAACGACAGAGCTAATTCAAACTGCGTTGACTGCCGCTGTAGCATTTTTCCTCATATACATGGTGTTATACATAATCCCTTCAAAGTTAGAGAAGCTTAAAGAGATGAAGTATTTCATGCTTCTCTATAATCGAGAATTCAATATTGGAGAGTCACGAACTAGTTAGACTGACAAAATGCAACAGTCATCTATTTGAAAGCTTAATGCATCTCCGAATGTATCAAATTCTTCAATCGTGTCCCAAGTCACTCTATCAACCACAAGATATTTGTCTTGAACTACAGAAAAGACTAGTCGTGTGGTTGATTCTTCCGAAAATGCAAAATACTCTCTCAGTGTTTCTTCATCCCAAAATGCTTTATTGGCATCTATAACTCCGTCGAGGAAGTATGGCTCCTGCTTCTGAACACTGCCGTAGAGGCTAAGTCCGTTTAAAGAGAAGCCATTGGTAAGCTTAAGTATTTCTAGGTATTCGTCTGGAAGAGTGACGCTAAACTGTTCTTGTACCTTATCTCTCAACGTCTCTAGTTCTATGCTGGTGGCTGAGTCCAAGAAAAAGCCGGCTCCAAATGTACTTTCGTCTTCATTGTGTTGATGAATTAGTGCTTGAAGAACTTCTTTAAAGGTCATAGCTGTTCCTTACTTAATCGGGTAGACATTGCCATTTGGGATTGGCCAGTCAAGCTCAATACTATCACCAACAGATATGCCGGTAGTAGTTTGTTTCTGGTAGGTTGTAAACGCACTATGCTCAGGCGCATTTCTAATGAGTACTAAGTTAGAGAAATCATTGGTACCACCATCATCTAGTGGAAGTTTATGATGGACTTGGAACCCCGAGGGTACTCGTTTGGCTGCGAGTTTCTGAATCTCTGAATCTGGAACACCGAGATCTTTAAGCTTACTAACTGCCTTTGGATCTTTAGATAAAGCTTCTAGGTAATCACCTCGAATACTCTTATTGAACGCTTTTCTAAGTTCTGTGTATTCAGCCCGGTCTCGTTTTAAGTACTGAATATTGTGTACTTCGACATTGTCGAGAGTAATGCTTTCCCCTTTGTATTTTCCTGTGAATTTCGTTTTGACGAGTTTCTTAACTGGCTCATCTAGAAACTTACCTGGCATAGCGATTGCGGCCATTATCGCAGCGCCACCTAAGGTAGGCTCATCAATGAATTTCTGGCCTTCCTTAATGAGCGTTTCAGCATCTTCTGCGAACATCGAAACAGGATCGATGTTGACACTTTTGAGACCGTCTAACTCTGGATTCTCGAGAACTTCTTGAATGCTGGGAAATTCTACAGGGATACGCTTGCTTTTCTTGTCATACTCAACCACTGATGCGCTAAGGGGAGGGATTCTCTCAAAGACCGACTTGGTTGGATCTTGTGTCTCCAGACGAACTGCAGATGAGTAATGCGCTACTCCATTGATTTTTGCATCGAGAACAAACTTGAGTGATCTCGGTGTCATGCTTTTGATCTGACCAAATGGGTCAATGACGCTCTCACCTGGCTTTAGGCCATCAACAATCAGAACTTCTTGGCCACCGCTTAGCTCACTCGTTTGCTTGAGGCAAAACTGTTGGCAGTATTTAGATAGGTAATTGACGTGGACTATTTTGGGTACGTCTTGTGTTTTAACTCTTAATGCCGACACAATCCTATAGAACATGGTAGTGCGCCTAATAACCAATGACTGTCTTTCATATTCGTAGGTTCAATGACACTGGTCAATTCAATCAGAAATCCTATATTCAAAGGTTTAAAGGACTGCAAATTTTTACGCGATATAAAGGATAAAGTTATCATTGCCCCGTGGACACTCTTGTTAAAGGAGTGTCACTACATTATTCGTTCTATCAGTATCAAGATGTTTGATTGGATAGTGTCTAATCTCACCCTCATACAAGAGCAAATAGACTTTCTGTTCCATGTAGGCGCCAACGACGTAATGGTGACTTGGAATAGCGTACTGGGCATCTTGTGCCTCGTCATCAATACATAGTGCCTTTACATCAATCACTTTGACTCTCTGTAAGCCGATCACGTTATCGGCATCAAGAAACCCACCAAATGGAAAGTTCTTTGCGTCTCCACCTCGAATGAGCACTCTCAACTGACCACAAGACAGTTTACCTATTGGACCAATCAGACCGTTAGGCCCCAGGCGTTCAATCTTGTAACTGGCGTTTACTTGAATCGTTCTATACATACTTTAAAAACATTGA
Source organism: Vibrio sp. V38_P2S17PM301 (assembly GCF_009904845.1). Classification (NCBI taxonomy): domain Bacteria; kingdom Pseudomonadati; phylum Pseudomonadota; class Gammaproteobacteria; order Vibrionales; family Vibrionaceae; genus Vibrio; species Vibrio sp. V38_P2S17PM301. The sequence goes on from NZ_WXWO01000092.1 coordinate 3,468, forward strand.
AACTGTATATATGTACAGTATAATTTAAATGGTCATTCAGTCTAGGGGGAATCAGATGGGGTTAGTTACGAACATAGAACGCTGGGAGATGCCTGCGGCAATTGGCCTTGCTACTGAAGGTATCAGAGCGAAGTACAATGTCGGGGCTGGTGGCGGAGGTTTTGGAGCTGCTGATGTTGAGATTGGTTCAAAACTCGATGGAGCAAAGGTTTTAGCTGCTATAGAGCGTATGGCCAAGACAGCGCCGCATCTTGCGGACTGGAGTATGTTTGCGTATGCATCGCCGTTGTGGAATTCAGAGGAAAACAAAGCGCGACTGATTGACAGTGTTTCCAACGATTGGGTGGTATGTGCTTCCGAACAAGGTGTAATGATCCAAAAGAGAACTTACGAACGGGTCAAGACTTTAGTTCCTGTCATTGCTGGTGGTTTGGCTTTAGAGCAACTCGGTGGTGCACAGGTATCTCTGACAATAGACGGCCTTTCTTATACACCGACATTGACTAAATCTTATCTCATCCACGTTCTGGCTAAGGCAGATACTGAGGCAGAGAGTTGTACCAGCGAGACCTATTTTAAGAAGCGTGTTCGTTACTATCAAAAGCATTGGAATGATTGGAGTCAGCACGTTGAGGCAATACGGACCTTACTGATTAACTATGATATTGCTGCTCGGCAGATGTTTAAAAAAGAGCTTGAAAACAAAAACGGGACAGTTTAGTGTATAAATATCTAGTATGGATAAGTGTACAGTGCTTATGGGAGCCGCCTTTTAGGCGGTTTTTTTGTATCTGTCACTTAACGATCCACGCAATTTTCTCTTCATCTCATTTCCAATCAAGGACACTCCATCCCGGGGGTGGTGATATGCGTATGCTCGAAAAACTCTCTAGCGCCATCGCGTACGGATGGTGTGCGTTTCTGGCTGCGATAAGTGCATTCTTTTCGTTTGTCAGCACGATAACACCAGACTGGTGGGTGGCGATTTCGTCCATTATCGGAACGATAGTGACGACCTACATCAATTACCACTTTAGGAAAAAGCAAGCCGAGCGGGAGATGCATCATGAGCAGCATCAGAAATAGCATCACCAAACTCGCCGCAATGGGAGCGAGTGCGCTAATTATGGCAGCGACCATGGTTAAGCCTCTTGAGGGCATAGAATTTGTACCGTACTACGATGTGGCTGGCGTGTTGAGTGTCTGTTATGGGCATACTGGTCCGGACATCATTAAGGACAAAGTCTATTCCCAATCAGAGTGCGATGCTCTACTGGATAAAGATCTGAAGAAAGTAAAGCGACACGTGGACCCGCTTATCAAAGTGGTGATACCGGAAACAACACGTGCCGCCCTATATTCATTTACTTATAACGTCGGGGTGGGCGCTTTTAGGCGTTCGACACTGCTCAAATTGTTAAATCAAGGTCATTGGGCGTCTGCTTGTGAACAGTTGAAACGTTGGGTTTATTCGGCGGGTAAGCCTTGGAAGGGGCTTATGACCCGACGAGATATCGAGAGGCAGGTATGCTTAATGCGAGACTGATTGTGTGGGGCGTTGCAATGTCACTTATTTCAATCGTAACGCTGTCGTGCTGGCTCTATGTCGAACAATTACGAAGAAGTGTCGCAGAGCAGCAGCTAGAGCAGACGAGTCAAGTTCTTTTAGCTCAACGGGAGTTGAATAGGGCTCAACGCGACAAGATCAAAGAGTTTGATCAACTTGGTATTCAACATCAAAACGCATTGCGTAAGGCCCAGCATGAAATCGATATTCTTGGTGATGAGCTCAATCGTGCTAATCAGCGCTTGTACATCAACGCCGACTGTCCCACCAACCGAGTGCCCGATACCCAACCGTCCGGAAGCGTGGAGTATGAAGGAGCCGCAAGACTTAGTCGAACAACTGAACAAGATTATCTACGTCTCCGACGAATGATGGTGAAAAACTATCGCCAAACCAAGTACTTACAAGACTACATCAAAACGCAGTGCTTAGCGTATTGAGTGGGTCCTTCCGCGCGACCACAGACACTACGGGGGCTTGACCTCGCAGAAAGTCTCTCGGTAAAAATTTTTTTAATTTTGGGGGGTTCCGGTTTCCGGTCAAAAACCATGAATGAGCGACCTATTCAATCCTGGCAAAAAGTTTACTCAGTCGGATATAGCGAAGCTCCTTGGTCTATCAGACAGACAGGTCCGAAACCTTGCGGCTAAAGGGTTTCTGCCTGCGGCCAAGGGACGAAACGGCTGGGAGCCGCTGGCGTGTATTCATGCCTATAACACCTATTTAAAACGGTCAAAATCCGGAAGTGAAAAACCGGAAACCGACGACAATGAAGAGGAAACGTTCGAGAAAATTGAGCGTGAACTCAAACTGGAAGAGCGGCGTGAAAAGCTGGCCATGATGAGGGCCAAGCGCGTTCTGTTTGAAAAGAGTTACGCCCCCATCGACCTTATCGTCGATACGTTAGAGCAGGTGTGTGCCCGAGTGGGAACGCGCCTCGACACCCTTCTCCCTAAACTCAAAAACGCATGGCCGGACATGCCACCCGAAGCGGTGGAAGTGTTGGAAGCCGTGATTGCAGCAGTATTGAATGAGTGTGCAGATGTTCAACCCAACTTCTCAGACTACATTGACGGCGATCCGGATGAAGGTCCGGCGTGGCTTGATGGGGATGCGGAGAGTACTGCCGATCAAGGGATCGGAATGGGCGGATAAGCATTTCCGGTTAGCGGCTGGTTCATCTCAGGAGGAAGGGTTCTGGGAGACACTGCCTCTTCAGATTGTGCCGCTGAACATGATGTGCAATCGGGCCATTACCGAGCTGACTATGCAAAAGTCTGCACGTGTCGGCTGGTCAAAATTAGTCGTGGCTGCCGACAGTTGCTTGCACGCTCAGTTCAAAACGAATTCCGTTATCTACGTTCCGACAGAGAGTGACGCCAAAAACATCTCGGTGACGGAGGTTGATGCCGCCTGGCAGGAAATGCCGATCATGCATCGCATCTTTCCGGCACTGTTTGCCAAAGATCAGCGAAATACTGTGTCGTATAAGAAAGGCACTGGCTGGTCTCTGCATATTCTTGGTACTTCCACGCCCCGCAATATGCGCGCTTTGACCAAAGGCGCGGTGTTCGGTGATGAGATCGATGGCTGGGACTGGGAAGTCGGCAAAGAAGGTAACCCCATTGACCTGGCGTTTAAACGTCTTGAGGGCGCAGCCTTTCCCATGGCGCGCTGGGGTACCACGCCAACCAACAAAGGGGAGTCTCACATCGAGCGGCTGATGGCCCGGATGGAGCTCACTTTTCGGTTCTATCTCCCTTGTCCGCATTGTGGTAAGGAGCAGGTCCTGGAATGGGGCAGTAAAGACGCCAAACACGGTTTCAAGTGGGATAACACTCAGCCAACGTTAGCGAAAAAAGCGAAATCCGTTTATTACCGCTGTCTCGGGTGTGACGACCCCATTTATTACCAACATTTGTACAAAATGGAACTGGCCGGACGCTGGAAAGCGGAAGACGGTACCTGGACAAAGGATGGCCATGCGTTTTTTGACGAAGACGGTCACCCCGCACCCACGCCGACCTCTGTTGGCTTGCATATCTGGTCTGGTTACAACACTAAACTCAGCGAAGGCTGGCGCGGCATCGTCAAAGAGTTTCTGAAAAAGAAAGATGACCCAATCCAGCTAAAAACGTTCGTAAACCTGTCATTAGGTGAACTCTGGGAAGGGGAGAACGGCGAGAAACTGGACTGGGAACACCTGAAATCCCGTCGGGAAGTGTGGTGGGTCGGTGAACGGCGCAGCAACCCGGTTCCGGATCGGGCGGTCGTGCTCACTGGAGGCATCGACACTCAGGATGACCGGGTAGAACTCTACATTTGGGCCTGGGGCGCCGGTGAAGAGTGTTGGTTGGTTGAGCACATCGTGCTTTTAGGCGATCTCTCCACGCAGACGCTCAAAGATGCGGCCGGAAAAATGCTGTACCGGACCTACAAAAAGCGCAATGGCGACACCATGGGCGTGGAATTGTGGTGCTGGGATGCCATGGGCCATAAGACGGATGACGTGTACACCATGAGTCGCCATCACGGTGTGACCTGGGTGATCCCCATTCAAGGGGAAAACCAGTACGGCAAACCCATTCAGACTTTTCCTCGCAAGAAAAACGCAAAAAAAGTGTATCTGACCCGCTTGGGTACGGATGGCATTAAACAGCGCCTATATAGCCGTTTGTGTTTAACACCCAAAGGCGATGAGCCGGTCCCCGGTTGTATCCATTTTCCTCTGGATGACGAGATTGCGGGTGATGAGTTTTTCAAACAGCTTTGCTCGGCCAACAAAAAGCTGGAGTACGACAAATCCAATCGTCAGGTGTGGCGATGGGTGAAGCAATACCATCCCTTTGACGAAGCGCTCGATGGCTGGAACTACGCCTATGCCGCGCTCAATATCCTGATCCAAAAGTTTGGCCTGGAGCTCGATGAGCCAGAGCCAGCTTCCGAACAACCATCCTCCGGACTCAGCATGGCTGAGCTGGCCGAACGACTCAAAGGTGGACGATGACTTTACAAGAAATGCTGCAGGAAGCAGAAAGTGCTTATCACAAGCTGCAGACAGGCACCATGGCGGTATCCGTTCAAAAAGGAGAGCGTCGGGTCGAATTTAACCGGGCGAACATACACGAACTGCGTGCCTATATTGAAGACTTGCGTCAGCAACTGGGTATGGGCAGTGCGCGTCGCCGTCGTCCAGCAGGAGTCGGATTGTAATGAATAATATCGGACTACTGGCAGCTGATGGCCAGACCCCCTTGAGAGAGGCGGTGTTCAGAGCGGGCGGGTCGGGGTTTGGTGATCAAATGCGAGACTGGAATCCAGCCTCCAAATCCGTCGATGCGGCATTTTTGCCTGTCATGAAGCAAGCCAATGCGCGCACGGACGACGTTACCCGCAACAACGGCATCGCGGCCAATGGGATCCAGCTACACAAGGACCACATCATTGGCTCTGAATTTCGTCTCAGTTACAAACCCAACTGGTTACTGCTTGGCATTGATCCGGACAAAGGCTTTGTCCGGGAAGTGGAGGCGATTTTTCGTGACATTGCGGAAGATCCGAACTGCTTTATCGATGCCGAGCGGCGCCGGACGTTCACCATGATGATGCGTGAAGGGGTGGAAACCCACGCCAACGCTGGTGAAATCATGGCAAAGCCGGAATGGATAGAGAGCCGGCATTCGCCGTTCTCGACCTGCATTCGTATGGTCGCACCGCGAAAAGTGAATAACCCGAACTATGCGATGGACAAGCCGGATTTGCGTGGCGGGATGGACTTCAACCGTCACGGTGCGGCGGTGGCCTATCACATCGAAGAAGGTGCGGACAACTTTGGCATGGCCAAACGCTGGCGCCGGGTTCCCAAATTTACCCGCTCCGGTCGGATGGGATTTTTGCATGTGTTTGAGCCCAGCGAAGGCGGGCAATGTCGGGGCGTCAACAAGTTCTTATCGAGTCTTGAGCAGCTCAAGATGCTGGATACGCTGCAAAACACCACGCTCCAGCGTGCCATCGTGAATGCCATGTATGCCGCCAGCATTGAGTCGGAACTGGGCAGCGACCAGGCGATGGAATTTCTCTTTGGTGCCGGAAAGCGAGAGGGCGCCATAGAGCAAATGCTGCTGAAGTACGGCGAGTATTACGCCGCGAATGAAGTGAAGTTCAACGGCGTAAAACTGCCTCATCTGATGCCGGGTGACAAGATAAACCTGCACAGTGCGGGTAATGCTGACAATGGGTTTGCGGCGCTTGAACAGTCCATTATCCGTTACATTGCAGCTGGTTTGGGGGTGGATTATGCCCAGCTGTCGCGCAATTACTCGCAAATGTCTTACAGCACGATCCGAGCCGCCCATAACGACTCCTGGCGCTATTTCATGGGTCGCCGAAAAATCATTGCCAACCGGTTCGCCAGCCAAATCTTCACGTTGTTGTTTGAAGAGATGCTGCTGCGCGGGTACATCACGTTGCCTCGCAAAGCGCGCTTTACCTTTTACGAGCGCCGGTATGCGTGGACCAAGTGTGACTGGATTGGCTCTGGTCGTCTGGCGATTGATGGCCTCAAAGAAGTCAAGGAAGCGGTGCTTCGTATCGACAGCAGTTTGTCGACCTACGAAAAAGAGCTCGCGTTGCTTGGCGAAGACTATCAGGAAATCTTCGAGCAACAGGTCGCTGAAATGGAAGAGCGAAAAACGAAAGGTTTGCCACCGCCGAGCTGGATGAAGCTGCAGGCGCTGGCTCCGGACAACCCAAACGAGAGTGCCAATGAGTAATTTACAACACTTAATCAGCAACACCTTTAACCGACCGTTGGCTCTGGAAGCGGGCTACGCCCGGGTGTTCTTTTCTGCGCTCAGTCAGCGCCTTGGCAACGTGGTCCAACTGACGGACATCGATGGCTCGGTACTCAGAGAGCAGGACATGAAAAAGGTCGCGGCGGGTTACGCCCGAGGGCGCTCTGGCGATCGGAGCTACCAGGTGAAACATGGCATCGCCGTGATCCCGATTGATGGCACTCTGGTGCACAAATACGGTTACATCAAACCTTATTCCGGCATGACCGGCTATGACGGGATCATGTACCGACTGAACGAGGCCATGGCGGACCCGGATGTCCGCGCCATCCTGCTTGATATGAACACGCCCGGCGGCATGGTTGCCGGGTGTTTTGATCTGGCGGACAAGATTGCGCAGCTGCGCCAGGTGAAACCTATTTGGTCACTCGGTTATGACATGCACTGCAGTGCGGGTCAGATGGTGGCCAGTGCCTGCTCCCGCCGATTGATTACTCAAACGGGCATTGCTGGCTCTGTAGGCGTGATCATGGCTCACACCAACGTGGAAAAAATGCTCGACCAACAAGGCGTGGAAATCACGCTGGTGACCGCTGGGGATCACAAGGCCGACGGCAACCCTTACCAGTCCCTGCCCAAAGCGGTGCAGGAAAAGTGGCAATCGGAAGCGGAAGCCACGCGTCAGATGTTTGCCGGAAAAGCAGCGCAATACATGGGGATCGACGTGAAAAAAATTCTGGCGACCGAAGCGCAGACCTACGAAGGTCAGGCGGCGGTCGATATTGGCTTCGCAAACGAAGTCGTCAACGGGCTTGATGCGGTTCAACTGATGGCGGACCACTTCAAGACATCTTCAACCACCTTTGATAGGGGAGCCGCTATGACGGTGCAAGACCAAACCACGACCGAGGCCACGACGACGCAAACCAATGCGGCAGCATCGGCCTCCGTGACCAATCCACAAGACGATGCTCCGACGTCTGAGCAGGCCGCAGCCGCGGCTTCCAGCGAGGCGACATCCGCCAGCGATCCTGCCACGCAGGAGCGAGAGCGTTGCATGGGCATCATGATGCTCGAAGAAAGCAAGGGCCGGGAAGCGCTCGCCAACCGACTGGCGAACAACCCGAAGATCTCCGTTGAGGAAGCGCGAGACATTCTGGCCAGTGCTCCGGTTGCTACCGCTCATGATGCCGGTAGCGCACTTCAAACCCTGGCGGCTGAACACGGTGACCCACTGGGTCAGGATGTCAGTTCGGCCGACGTAACCGAGGAGCAGCAGCACATCAACGCGCTGGCTTCTTCCTACAACCGCATCGACTAAGGACGACGCCATGAGTGAGAACACAGAATACACCCCAGATGAATTTTGGATTGGGTCACCGGTGACCGCCCGCGCCACCATCAAAGCCGGAGAGGCGTTTGCGGCCCGAACACCACTGATGTTTGATGCTACGGACACGGCCACGCTGGTTGCCTGGGACGGTACACCGGGCACGGCCGTTGCGCTTTCTGCTCGTGACGTGGTGAGCACGGGCGTTGATCAGCTGTCGACCGTTTACCTGCAAGGCGGCTTTCGCATTAGCTTTGTGAACTGGCCGGATGGGGTCACCACCGATAAGGCCAAGCGCGCCGCTTTCATTGGCAGTGCGGTGTACGTAGACGACGAATACTGATTCGTCGTTTTTCTTAACGATTTAAGCAAAGAGTGACTTATGCCTGATAACTACACGACACGCGAACTGCTGGGCGCCATTCAACAAGCCGGTATTCGCCGTGACAATTTCTTTATGCGTTTCTTCTTCCGTGAGATGTACACCTTTAACACGGAAAAAGTCGACCTGGATATGATCCCGAACAAGACCAAAATCGCGGCGTACTGCTCGCCGATGATTGGGGCGGCAATTGATCGCAACCAGGGCTTTAAAACGTCGTCCTTTAAACCGGCTTACGTGAAGTCCAAACATGCCGTCACGGCCAACCAGAGCGTCAAACGTCGTCCGGGTGAGCCAATGAAAGGCGCGATGTCAGCGGGTGATCGCCAGAACGCGATTGTGATGCAAAACCTCGACATTGAAGAGCAAGCGGTTCGCGACCGTGAAGAGCTGATGTGTGCGGAAATGGTCTATGACGGTAAAACGGTCATTGACAGCCCGTACATCGATCAGCCTTACGAGATCGATGCGGGCCGAAATCCGGACAACAACATCACCCTGATTGGTGCAGCGCTGTGGACAAACCAAGACCGCAAAACCTATGACATCGTGGCGGACATTGAAAAATGGGCGGCCGAGTCGGAAGGTCTGACGAACGTGGTGATTGCGGATCCGAAAACCTGGGCACTGATGCGTGAGTTCACGACGTTCAATGACAAGGTGGAAACCCGCCGTGGCTCCAAGTCTCAGTTGGAAACGGCCCTGAAAGACCTGGGGGCCACGGTCAGCATCAAAGGCAATCTGGGCGATGTCACGATTGTGGTGGTGGATGAAGAGTACATCGACCGCGCGGGCGTGACCCAGAAAGTGCAGCGTGACTATCACCTTATCCTGGCGCACACCGCCGTTCGCGGCGCTCGGTTGTACGGTCAGATTCAGGACCAGGCCGCGCAGCGTGAAGGTTTTGATGAAGCGGAGCGCTACGTCAAGGACTGGACGGAAGGGGGTGACCCGGAAGTGCGTTACACCAAGACCGAGTCCGCGCCTGCGATGTACTTGATCGACGTGAACAAAGTGGTGGTAGTGAAGGTCGCGTAAGCGGCCTTTTTACTGAGAGATCACGATTGGGACCATGGTCCCAATCCTTTTTTGGACAATATCATGAGCCGAAAAGACAACCTGAAAAAACGCATTGATGCGCTGTGCAACGAACTTGGTCTGGACAAAGTACCGTACGATGACAGAACGACAGAAGCGCAACTGAACATCATGATCGACGAACTGGAAGCGTCGCTGCCAGACGGGCCTGATGAGGGGGGATCGGATGATGAAACCAATCCAGGTGAAACGGACGCCGAAACGCAAGATGATGACGCTGACGATTCAGCCGGTGATGAAATCGACGAGGGCGAAATCGACGACCGCCCTGTGGTGTTGGTCGGCGTGGGTGAGTTGCCACCGGATGAAACCCTGACGGAAGACGGTGAGGCGCCTGAAGTGCTGACCAACGACCAAGGGCTCGTTCAGGTCCAAGCACTGAAAGCGTTTCAGGCCAAAGTTGATGGCCACATTACGCTGATTAAGAGTGGTGACACGCCGTATCTCGATGAAGACACGGCGATGGAAGCGGTCGAAGCTCACTTAGCGTGTTTTATGGCTCGGCTATAACGGATGGACAGGCGCGATTTTCGCGCCTTTTTTATAGGTTTTTTATGTTTGATTCGATATTTGAAGAGGCTATGAAAAAGGCAGATGCGGTCATCTATGAGACGTTTGGTAACGTTGATGTGCTGGTTAATGGCCATGAGCCGGTTCGTGGCATTTTTGATGCCGAAGGGCTGCTCAGCAGACTGGCCGCGGGCGGTCAGGTGGATACCCAAGAGGCCCGTTTGAGTGTGCGCAGTGGCGATGCTCATCATCTGGCAAGACGGACCCCTATCACGCTGATGCTCTCCGATGGGCAAGCTTTACACTTTTACATTGAACAGCGCTATCCGCAATACGATGGCGAAACGCAATTCACGTTGTCGGAGAGATCGGATGGCCAGTCCTCAACAATCCCAGATCTTCGATATTGATCTCGATGAACTGACGGCGATTCGACACAGCGTGGGCGCCACCGAAAAGGAAATGCGCCTGGCTTACAACCGGGCGCTGGCCCGCACGGCGGTGACGGTGCACAAACTGGCTGCGAAGCTGATGCGCGACGAACTGAAAGCGAAAAACCTCAAGCTTATCCGCGCCCGTTTGAAAAAGTTCAGGCTGAAGAAAGGTGGCAAAGCGCTGGATGAACTCAAGTTGTGGTTTGGCCTGAATCCGGTCCCGGTGCATGCGCTGCGTGGTCGGCTCCGATCGACGAAAGACAGTGGTGCCACGTTCACGCCGACATCCCCGCGCCTTTCCCGGGTCCATGAGGCCAGAGGCTTTGTGATCGAGAAAAATGGCCAGAAGATGATGTTCCGACGCACCAGTGCCAAGCGGTATGAAATGGTGAAGGTGGAGATTGACGATGCGCTGCATGTACGTATTGAAGACGAGATTTTTGAACAAATTCCGGAGATTTTCGTCCGGCATTTCACAACAGACATTAAAGGCCGGATTGCCCTTCGGCCAAAAAAATAGAGGCTGTCCATGGCGAACGTAACGCTGGCGGAATACCATTCTGCGGTTCTTGACTATCTCACCACCCAAGTGGCCTGGTTAACCTGTGTTGAACACTACCCGGAAACCGAAACGGAACTGGCCACGCCCTGCGCGTTTTTCTCGGTTCTGGACTGGGAGAAGAGCGACAACCAAAAAGGCAATGGCCAGCTGACACTGAACGTCAACTGCGAGCTGCTTGTGGTGTATGGATTCAGCGATCCGGATTATCAGGTCAAAGTGCGGGATGCATCGATGATGCTGAGCCTGTTGATTGATGAGTGTCGCTTTGGGCTGGAAATTCGCCCTGCCGTATTGACCAGTGCGGAGCCGGACTCGTTCAACCCTGAACTGGATGGTTACGCCGTCTGGTCGATTCGCTGGGTCCAGCCTCTGACTATCGGTCAGGTTGAAATCAGCGCGCAAACCTTTACGCCGGGTACTGTGATGGTGGGGTATTACCCTGATGTCGGCCCGGACAAACACTCCGATTATGAAGTTGTTCTGAACGTTCCACAGGAGTCCTGATGAGTGAAGACCCCTGGTACCTGATTCACCGGCTTTCCCAACGTGTGGCGAACCTTATCCGAAGCGGGCATGTGTCTGCGGTGCAGCACAATCCTCCGCGTGTCAAAGTGGCTTACGACGTGGATGAGGCAGGGAAGCCGGTGACCACCACCTGGTTGCGTTATTTTGAAGAGCGAGCGGGTCATAAGCGTCAGTCGGATCCGGCCAAGGTCGGTGAGCAATGCATGATTTTCTCGCCGGGTGGTGACCTTCGTAATGGCTGGGCATTGCTGGGTATGAATACCGATGACAATCCGCCTGCCAGCGTGGACCCCAACAAACATGTTTGTGTGTATGACGACAATACCCGGGTGGAATACGACCGGGCCGAGCATCATTTGACGATCACCATTGCCGGAGGCGATGCGACGCTGAATGCGAACACGTTTTACATCAACGCCGACGTTCGCCATAAAGGCGATTACAACCAGACTGGCAACCTGACCACTTCAGGTAAGATTGCGGCGCTGAAAGACATTGTGTCGGCGGCGCACATCCAAGATATGACCGGCTCAATGGCGGCGATGCGAACGCAGTACAACGGCCACCGTCATGACGGTGGTCCACTCCCCGACACCCCAATGAGTTAATGCGATGAACGGAACAGACAACCAGACCGGACGCGCTTTGGTCGGTCGCGCGCACCTCAAACAAAGCATTGCGACCATTTTGACCACGCCAATCGGCAGTCGGGTCATGCGGCGAACCTTTGGTTCGAAATTGCCCCGTTTGGTGGATGCCCCGTTTAACGCCAGCATCCAGATGGACATGATTGCGGCAACGGCCGAGGCACTCTCACGCTGGGAGCCCCGCCTGGAATTGCAATCGGTCTCCGTGACCAGTCCAACACCGGGCAAGGTGCAGATTGATTTAACCGGTATTTATTTGCCAGACGGCCAGCCCATCAAACTGGAAGGGATTGAGATTAAATGAGTACGACGATTGAATTGTCCAGCTTGCCAAAGCCGAAGGTCAAAGAAGATCTGGACTTTGAGACCGAACTGGCCGGAAAAAAGGCGCAACTGAAAACGCTCTACCCGCAATGGGATGCCGATGTGGAGTCGGACCCGACCGTGGCGAATCTGGAAGTGTCGGCCTACTCAGCCGTCAACGAGCGACAGCGGGTCAATGATGCGGCGCTGTCGGTAATGCTGCCGTGGTCGATGGATGAAGACCTCGATAATCTGGCGGCGTTCTTTAACCTCAAACGCGAGTTAATCCAGCCGGGTGACAATACGGTTACGCCGCCTATCGAGCCTATTTATGAGTCCAACGAATCCCTGCGGCGTCGCTGCCTTCTTGCATGGTCGGGCATTTCCACCGCCGGACCGAGAAAGTCATACATCTTTCATGCGTTGTCGGCTTCCGCGCAGGTCAAAGATGCGTATGCCTATCGGGTGCGCGGCGGGGAAATTGCGGTGGTGGTGCTCAGTCATACGGCAAACGGTGAGGCGGATGCCTCGCTGATTGCGACCGTGGACGCACACATTAACCAAGAGGACGTCCGGCCGCTGTGCTGTGACGGCACTGTCAAATCGGCGCTTATCCATGAGTATCAAATCACCGCTGTTCTGGACATAGCCAACACCGCTGCCAAAGAGAGCATTCTGGCGACGGCCCGAAGCAACACTGAGGCGTATACCGACCGTCAGCACCGTATTGGCGCGTTGGTCAGTACCTCTGCTTTGGATGCGGCGATGCATCTGGAAGGGGTGCGTGACGTCGACTTGCAAGGCTTTGTCAATTATCAGGCCGATCAAGACACGGCGCCCTATTGCACCGGCATCGTGATCACTGCTAAGGGGGATATGTGAGCGATTCTCTATTGCCGCCCAATGCCACCGCGATGGAAAAGGCGCTCGAGCAGGTAACCCGGGCGGACATGAGCTCGCCCATTCGTGACTTATGGAACCCGCGCACCTGCCCGGAGTCGCTACTGTATGTACTGGCCCTGACCATGGATGTGGATGTCTGGGACGACAACTGGCCGAGAGCGGCCAAAGAGCAGACCATTATCGATGCTTACAACGTGCACCGGCTGCGTGGCACGCCGAGCAGTATCCGACGCATTTTGCGTAATGCCGGATATGAGGAAGTGGATATTCTTGAAGGGCTGGGCGGGAAGTTCTACGACGGAAAACAAACTTATAACGGTCACATCTATTACAACTGGGACGAAGCCTGGGCGATGTATCGTATCTACCTGAAACGGGCCATCACGAACGAGCAGGCCGAGCAGGTGAAGATGCTGCTGGATATGACCGCGCCGCTGCACTGCATTTTAAAAGGGCTGCATTTTACGGAAGCGTTGTTTACGTACAACGGCGAGATTCGTTATGACGGCCAATACAACTTTGGAGTTGCCTAAATGGGAAGTATTACAGAAACCCCGGAGTGGGAAGAGCAGGTTTACCTGATTGAAACAACGGATGCCGTGATAGGTGGGGAAGAAGGCATCGCCAACCGTCAGCCTAAACAACTAGCGAACCGAACGGCCTACCTTAAAAAACAGCAAGAAACTATTAAAGACAAACTGGATCCGGAAAAAACGCCCGACCCATTAAATCAATACATGTTGTCGAGCAAGCTTCTTCGTGCTCTGATTTTTACGCCGGTGTATAGCGCGGGCGTCGGCTACACCCCGAACTCAGATTACGTTGCGCCTGCCGTAGGACAAAAGTGCTATGTCAACGAATATCTAACGGCCTATACGCTGATACAGCAGTTATCAAATTTAGTTGAAGAAGCGACAAAGGCGGCTGATATCGACCGCTACTGCGGATACTGGGGCTATGGCACGGACGAAAATGGTGACTATTTCACTACGCCGAATCTGCCTGTAAAAATGCATTTGAAAGCCGCAGGACAATATGGTGTTGCAGGGGAAAGTAAAGGCGATCACATTCAAAACGTGTATGGCTCGTTTGATATCCGAAAGTCGACATCAAACAGTCTAATTTTAAACACATCCGGCGCTGTTGTGAGTCAACAGAGTGTTCCTTCAGTTTCAAATAACCCGATAGATCTCGATACATCATATTCGTCAGCAACAGCGGTTAGATTGGATATTGATTTATCACGAAGCGCACGGACGGATACATACACTGATTCCATGGGTATTTTCTATGAACCGTTAATTTGGTTACCTAAAGGAGCGTTTTAAATGATTCAGTTCGACAGTAAAACCGGTGCACCTTTGCGGGAGATTTCAACTCATGTTGCTCGACCGCTTGTAACAGACAAACCGCTGCCAAGTGAGGGAATCGGTGACAACCAATACTATTCTTTTCGTGATGAAAACGACGCAGTCCCTTATTGGCCAACAAACCAATGTAACTGGGTGGTCAAAAATAAGCAGGTTAGCATCACGGCTTACCATAAAGACACTCGCGAGCTGAAAGAGTTTGACGATATTTCGTTAGTCACGAACGACTATACCTTAGATAAGCCTGTTACGATTTTTGACTACTGGACGGAATCAGGGTGGAAGACGGACGAACAAGCCAAGTTTGAGTACGATTACAAGCAGGTCAATGATCGTCGGTACCAACTCTACACAATCATGGTGGACCGATTAAGAAACGAGGCGGTTTCGATTGAAAGCGTCGAGGGCGACTCCCTCAAAGCGGCGGAATATCGCGCCCAGGCCGATGCGGCTTACCTGAAAATCAAAGAAGACAACCCGTTCCCGGAGCCGCCCGAACTGTGACCCGTCCTGATATGGGTTGACACTTTTTAACTAAAACGCTCGATGTACTTCATCGGGCGTTTTGTATTTTAAAGCCGTATGAGGCCTCATTTGATTATAGATCTCTACGGATTCTGCTACCATTTTCCTCGCTTCTTCCAGA
>NZ_WXWO01000004.1:0-17742 GCF_009904845.1 Vibrio sp. V38_P2S17PM301
CGATTATGCTGGTCGATCTGATCTTCAACGTCGTGGAAAGCGTCGCTCCGGATATGGAAGCGTTTGATCTGGACAATATCCCGGGCGCCGGTTTGTTCCTGCCGCCGATTTTGACCCAGGTACCGATTATGATCGTGCTGTGTGTGAGCTTCTTTGTCGCAACCATCCTGTCATTTTATGTGAGCCAGGGATTGACGTTATTACCGCAAATAATCGGGTTTGGATTTGTCAAGGCGGTGACGATTCCAGTCAACGCTTATCTGGCATTGTTTATTGCGGCCTGGCTACTGAAGCCTCTGGCACCGTTATTTGATAAAAAGAAAAGTTTTGCCAAAGTTGATTTCATTGGCTTAAAAGGCCGTGTTCACAGCGGTACGGTGAATCAACAGCGTGGTGAAGTCATGGTACACCACAATGGCAGTGAATTCTTACTTGATGCTCGTGCGTCTGAATCTGAGTTATCAATAGAATATGGCGATGAAGTCGTCATCGTATCCCAAGATAAAACAACAAATCACTATATAGTGGCTAAAGATATCCAAGCATAAGGAGTTGGCTATGCAAATTTCTCCAAGCGTAATTTTTATTAGTGCTGGAGTCGGTATTTTTTTACTGATTTTAATTTTTTTGACGTCGAGATATAAGAAAGTTCGAGGTGAAGGTGACGCACTGATCGTCAACGGATTGCACGCCACGCGTGCGTCTCTGACGGGTACCTTTGTCTGGCCGGTGATCAACCAACACGAATACATGGACATTACCCGCAAGAAAATTTCTGTTGTCCGCAGTGGCCGGAAAGATCAGGAAGGGGAAGAGTACGAAGGTCTGCATTGTCGCGACAATATTCGTGCTGACCTGAAAGTGGATTTCTACATTGGTGTGAACCATGAAGAAGAAGACATCATCCGTGTGGCGAAGCTGTTTACGGCTCACGAAGCGTCAAACATCGACCGCCTGAAAGAACACTTCCAGCCTAAGTTCTCTGAAGCGCTGAAAACAGCAGTGAAACAGTTTGAATTTGAAGAGCTGCTGACGAACCGCCGTGCATTCCGTGACGCCGTGGTCGAAGTGATTGGCAGTGAGATGGACGGGTTTAAAATCTACGATGTGGTGATCGACAAAGTCGACCAGACTTCGCTGGATGCGCACAGTGCAGACAACATTCTGGACGTGGAAGGTATCCGTAAAATATCGATGATTACTGCGCAGAAGAATACTGAAACCAACGCCATCCGTCAGGATGAGCGGACCACGATGAAGAAGAAAAATGTCGAAGCGGAAGCCAATCGACTGCAACTGGACAAACAGGAGCAGGAAAGTGTAGCCCGCACTCGACGTGAAATTGAAATCATCAAAGCGCAAGAAGAAGCGCTGGCGGCAGAAAAACGCGAAGAGTATGAACGCGTTACTCAACTGGCGAAGCTGGAAACCGAAGAAGAAGTGTCGAAACGACGTGAAAGCGTAGAGATGGAAGTCGAAATGACGCGCATCGCGAACCAGCGTCAAGTTGCGATTCAGCAAGAAGAACTGACTCGTTCGGTAGAGACTGAGAAAGTCCGCACCGCCACGGAAGTGGCTGAACGTGAAATGCAAAAAGAAACCACCATTGAAGAATCACTGAAATCGGTGGCAGAAACGCGTTCTCAGCGGGTTGAAATCGAACGCAAGATCGCTCGCGAAGAAGAAGAGACGGAAAACCTGCGTGTGCATGAACAGGTTAACCGTCAAAAGCGTGTGACGCTGACGGAAGCGGAAGCGCTGGCAGAAGCTAAACAGCTTGAGTTGCTGGTGGCGGCCCGTGCCGAGAAAGAAGCGGCGCGTGAAAAAGCCGAGCGTCTGCTGATTGAAAATGACGCTGAACTGAAGATTCGTACCCGTGACGCTGAAAATGCGCTGGCTGTGAAGACACGCGAAGCGGAAGCGGAGCAGATCGTCACAACCAAACGTGCGGAAGCGGATTACGTGTCGAAAGAGCGTGAAGCGGCGGCGAAAGAGCGTATGGCCAAGGCCGAGAAAGAGATGATCAGCTCGACTGGCCTGGCGGAAGTGGAAGTCGAACGTGAACGTGCATTGGCGATTCGTGAAGTGGGTGAAGCCGAGGCGTACACACTGCAAACCGCCGGTGAAGCGGAAGCTCAGGCTCTGCGTGCGAAAGGTTTGGCGGAAGCGGAAGCTCAGACTGCGCGCTTTGAGGCTGCGCAGCAATACGACGAGCACACGCGTGAACACGATAAGTGGGTGATGCAACTGCAACAGGATAAAGAGCTGGAAATCGCGCGTATCGATGCGCAGAAAGCCGTGGTCAGTGAAAATGCGAAAGCCCTGGCACAAGCCCTGGCTCAGGCTGATATCAAACTGTTCGGTGGTGAAGGTATGGAGCAAATTCGCCGTACTATCATGGATGCGGCCGCAGTGGACGCTAAATTTGCCGAATCTAAAGTACTGAATCCACTAGTGTCTGAGTACGTTGATGGTCAGCGCAGCATGCCGCAAGACATCAAAGACATCCTGGAGAACACAGACCTGAAGAGCAGCGACCTGAGTAACGTCGCACTGGCTGGTTTGTTGAACTCTCAGGGCGGGGCGACGGAGCTGCTGAAGAAAATTCAGGCAACTCTGAACACGTCTGCTGACACCAATCAATAAACTACGTCGATAATCCCACATGATCCCGCCCGATGAGAGGCGGGATCGATTAGGTAATTGCATGTCCGAAACAACTCAACAAGCAGTGAGCGAGGGTGGGGCGTACGAAATACTGAAATCCCGTTTATTTCAGCAAGGTAAACAGCTCAAAACCCTTTCTCAGACTTTCAATCAGAATCGTCAGGCCATTTTTGGCGGCCGTGAGAGCCAACTGGTCGGTAAGGCGAATGTTCAGACGGAAGCGCGCTCGATCCCTATCGATATGGCGCAGGTCAATCAACAACTCCTGTTCGGTTATCAGGTTCACCTTGGCCTCAAAGCGGCGCCTTCGCTACAAGATGTGTTTGGTTTATACCAACTGCATGAACAAGATGGCACGTTCCGCATCGAGCCGTTGCCACTGGAAAACAGCTTCCTGACCGATCCCCGTTTCCTGCACGAATTCACCGAACTTTTTACGTACTACAGCGACGCTAAGCTGACGCAAATCTCGCGTCAGGAAAGCGTGCTCTATATCGTATTTCAGATTGGTATGCGGGTCGAAGACCGCAAGGTGTTCCGTTTCCAGCTCAATGCTAACTCGGTCGAGTATCTGGATGCGTTGGGCAATCAGCACCTTGAAAGTGTGCAGCAGCACGATGTGCAGTGGATCACCACCACACGTGAAGACCATGTTCTGGGAACGCACCCTCATGTGTCGATCCGCGACAAGTTGTTCGTCGAATGTGTCGGAGGTGATCTGACCATCAAGATCGAGGACAACACCGATGATGGCAAAGGCATCTACCGCGAAGAAGTCGAAGATCCACACCAGAGCGTGGCCGATGCCCTGATTGAGTACGCCTTTATCGGCGACCTGATCGCACTGAAAATCAAGCCGAACCGCGAAAAAGATTCACGTTACTTTATCTATAACCCTATCAATCAAACCGTAACCCGGGCGGATGCGCTGCGGCACAGCATCAAAGCGCTGCCGGAAGATCACGGCGTGCTGTTTTCTCATGGTTATGTGTTGGCGAACGGCGAAAGTAAGCTGTTTGACATGCCCTGGCAGCATTTGAAGTTTTTCCAGAAGATCGCCTCGCCTAACGGGGAAGATCTGATCTACTTCTTTTTCAATATGTTGGATGGTCACTACGTTGGCTTCACCTACAACATGATTGAGAAACAATTCGCCGCGCCGCTGGAAAGCCACGGTTTCAGTCTCTACCCGGATGGCCGTATGCTGGTGTTCCAGTTGTCGGAAAACGCAGAAGCGTCCACCATCCATCCCCTGCGTATCTGGGACACCCCGTTCTCGACGCCGGAACATTACGCCGCGCAAAACGCCAGTGCGGATGGTTCCAGCCCGCTGTTTAATCTTGGCAATGCTGAACTGGTGCGCGCACTCTCGTCGGTATTGTCGATTTGCCAGCTCGCGCAGACAGAGGACGTGACCCAGGCCGCTTTTGAAGTCCTGCTGAAAGAGTGTCAGAGCACACTGGATCACTATCACTGGCTCAATCACGGTTACGCCCTGGGTATGGGGGAGGTGATCAACAGTCTGATGGACACAGCAAACAAAATCATTGATGAGTTTGCCAAAGTCCTGCAGATGCAAAAGCACGCGACAGAGAGTTTGGGTGAGCATCAACAAGCTGTCAGAGATCTGATCGCCAAAATTAAGCTGGCACCGAAAGAGCAGGCCAATGTGCTGCTCAGCCTGCTATCCGATGTGAAGGCCCAGGTGGGCACCACCATGGCACTGCGCCAGCAACATTACATGGATGCGGCCAGCGTCGATACGATGCTGGAGACACTGCAAACGAACCGCGAACAGCTCAATCACCAACTGCTGGCGCTGTTGCAGGAAGAAAAAGCGTATCAGCCATTTAAGCAGCAGATTCAGGATATTGAAGCGGCTTTGGTGGACGTGAGTAAAACAGCTGATATTCAGGAGTTGCAGGCACAAGTCGACACATTGCGTGCAGACCTGCAACTGGTGACGGAAGAGGTCACGGAAATTGAAACCGATGACCCGACTCAGTCAACCCGTATTCTGGATATGACCACCGAAGTGTCATCGCTGCTCAATGCCGTGTCTGCTCGCTTGCGTAATAAGACCCAGAGCCTGCAAAGTCACGAAGCCCAGGCAGAGTTCAGTGCTCAGTTCAAACTGCTGGGTCAGTCGGTCAGCAGCGCGATGGAGCAAGCGGACACACCAGACGAATGTGATACGCAACTGGCGAAACTGGTGGGGCAACTCGATAAGCTGGAATCGCGTTTTGCTGACTTCGATCAGTTTCTGGCGGAAATCTACGCCAAACGGGACGAAATTCAGTCGACACTCGACAACCACAAGCAGCAATTGATCGCCGCGCAGCAGCGCCGGGTACAGAACCTGCTGCAGGCCGCCAACGTTACGATGAGCAGCATCGAAAAGCGGGTATCGCGTTTTGACGAGGTGTCTTCGCTCAACAGTTACTTCGCCACCGATGCCATGGTGTTAAAGCTGCACCAGTTGTCTCAGTCGATTCGTGATCTGGGTGACAGCGTCAAAGCCGACAGCCTGGACGCGCGGATGAAGTCACTGCAGGATCAATCGCTGCGTGCGCTGCGTGACAATCAGGATATTTTCGAAGATGGCGGCAAGGTGCTGCGTCTTGGCCGACACAAATTCAGTGTCAATCAGCAGGCCCTGGATCTCAGTCTGGTGGAGCACAACAAACAGTTGTGCACGCACATTTCCGGGACCGATTTTTATCAGCCGATTGTCGATGACGCGTTTTTGTCTTTACAGCAAATTGCACGCTTGGATGTGTCGTCGGAAAGTGAGTCGGTGTACCGAGGCGAATACCTCGCCTACCTGATGCTAAACAGTGCCATCAATAAGCAGGACGATCTGTCGTTGGAGAGGCTCTATCGAGCCAACCGCGAGAAACAACTGCTGTCACAGGTGCAAAGCTTTGCAGCGCCACGCTACAAAGAAGGCTACGTCAAAGGGATTCACGATCACGATGCGGCTTTGATTCTGCAACGTGTGCTGCCGACGTTTGAGCAAGCCGGGCTGTTGCGGTTTAGTCAGGCCGCTCGCGCCCACGCGTTACTGTGGTTGATGGCCCAAACGCAAGAGGTGCTGGATAGCTGGACTCAGCAGGCTAAAAATGCCCAGATGCTGAAAGAGCACCTCAACTCCTCGCAGGCGTTTGTGCAACTTCAACAAGCGCTGGCAGACACCATATCCGGTCATGCCGCACTTGAGAGCAGCGAGTACCTGATCCGCTTGCTGGCGGTGCCTGATGTGCAAATCGACGTCAGTCAGGATGCGTTTGAACTGTGTGAAGACTATCTGCAATACCGTCGCAGCCTTGGCTGGAATGGCGATGACCATCCGTTGAATGAGGCGTTTGCCGACCACCAGCAATGGCTGGCGGCGTACACCGAACACAAGCAGTATGGGCAAGCTTTTGTGGTGGAAGCCGCAGCGATTGCGGTATGCAAAACCCATTCACAGCGTCTGCTCAGCAGCGTTGATTTCTCTCTCGCCTGTTCGGTGGACGGCTTGCTGGGTGAGCATGAACGGGTGAAAGAAGGCAAACTGACACTGGTTCTGGATGACTTCATTCAGCGCGGTGAACACCACCGCAGCGTAGTGGTGCCGCAGTTCGACGCTTATTTGAGCCAGCGTACCGCGCTGTTGAATCAGGCAAAAGATCAGTTCCGTCTGAGTGAGTTTAAACCACGCCCGCTGACCTCGTTTGTGCGTAACAAACTGATCAGCGACAGCTACCTGCATCTGATCGGGGATAACTTCGCCAAGCAGATGGGCACGGTGGGTGATAAGAAACGCACAGACTTAATGGGAATGCTGTTACTGATATCGCCGCCGGGTTACGGTAAGACCACATTGATCGAATACGTGGCACACAAACTGGGTTTGGTGTTCATGAAGATCAATGGCCCGTCGATTGGTCATCAGGTCACGTCGTTGGACCCCGCCGATGCACCGGATCAAAACTCTGCGCGTGAAATTGAGAAGATCAATCTGGCGTTTGAAATGGGCAATAACGTCCTGTTGTATCTCGACGATATTCAGCACACCAATCCAGAATTGCTGCAGAAGTTTATCTCGTTGTGTGACGGTACCCGACGGATTGAAGGTACCTGGCAAGGTAAGACCAAAACCTATGACATGCGTGGTAAAAAATTCGCGGTGGTGATGGCGGGTAACCCTTACACCGAAAGCGGTGAAGCGTTCCGTATTCCGGACATGCTGGCGAACCGTGCGGACATTTATAACCTCGGTGACATGTTGTCGGATCAGCAGTACGCGTTCGAACTGAGCTTTATTGAAAACTCGTTGACGTCGAACCCGGTACTGGCACCACTGGCCACCCGTGATCTCAACGATCTGTACCGTTTTGTGCAAATGGCACAGGGCGAGGGTATTGCGCTGAGTGACATGTCGTATTCCTACTCGTCCACCGAAGCCAATGAGATTGTCGCCACGTTACAGAAACTGATGCAGGTGCAGCAAACCGTGCTCAAGGTCAATCAGCAGTACATTCTGTCTGCGGCGACAGCAGATGAATACCGGGTGGAACCACCGTTCAAGTTGCAGGGATCCTACCGCAACATGAATAAGCTGGCTGAGAAGATCTCGTCGGTGATGACCGAAGAGGAGCTCAATACGTTACTGCAGGACCACTACCAGGGCGAAGCGCAGACGTTGGCCAACGGGACGGAAGAGAACCTGCTCAAGCTGGCAGAACTGCGCGGTAACCTGACCCAGGAACAGCAGGCGCGCTGGCAAGAAATTAAACTGGCGTATCAACGCAAACAAATGATGGGCGATGACAGCGACCGTGCAGGTCAGGTCGTGCAGCAACTGGCGATGCTCAACCAGCATGTGGCACGATTTGCTCAGCCAAAACAACGGGAGAAAACACAATGAACCAACAACAATGGCTCGACTGGCTGACGGCGTCGCTGGAAGATGGTCGTCTGGATGATCACGAGCGACGTGAGCTGCAATCGAGTCTGGTTGCCGCCGGTTTGTCTGATGATGATCGTGCTTACCTACGCAATCAAAGCTTTAAACTGGCACAGAAAAGCATTGAAGATGGCATGGATGCGCAAGCGGTGGTGCGCTGGTTGGAGCGAGTGGTGAAAGTGCTCGACAATACTCGCACTGACGAGGCGGCAGAAGTGGCGACCAGTTGGTTTTCTCCGGGCCGTGCATGTGCCGCCGGGATCATTGAGCAATTGCGTCAGGCCCGCAATCGCGTTGACATCTGCGTGTTTACCATTGCGGATGATGAGCTGACCAAGCACATTGTAGCGGCGCACGAACGCGGTGTTAAAGTTCGGGTGATCACGGACAACGACAAAATCAATGATGCGGGCAGTGACATTGACTATCTCGCTCGCAAAGGCATTGATGTCAAGATCGACACCACCTCGTACCACATGCATCATAAGTTTGCTTTGTTTGACGGCGCACGTCTGCTTAACGGCAGTTTTAACTGGACACGCAGTGCATCACGTTACAATCAGGAAGACATCACACTGACGGACGATCGCCGCTTCCTGACCGCGTTTGCACGGCAGTTTGAAGACTTGTGGCAGCGTTTTCCCTGTCACGAGCCAACCTAAGGAGAGCTGGCATGAATACGATAACCAATCCGCAAACTCAGCCAACCGCCCCGACTGAGCCATTGCCGGAAGTGAGCCCTGAAGTGGTGGCTCTGTCTGACAGTTTTGATCCGTTTGATTCGGTGGCGACCATCACCTTTGGTAAGGAAGCGCTGGAGAAGATCACGGCCTTTTCGGACAACGTGCTGGATCAAGTGCGAGTCAGGGATACCGGTGATGCGGGTGAGATCCTCCAGTCGATGGTCGAATCCATGGACAGCGCCGCGTTTGACCAGCTAAATGGGAACAGTTTCCTGGCGAAGCTGCCACTGATCGGTGAGTTGTTTGATTCGTTCAAAAAATTCTCACGCAGTTTTGAATCGGTGAAACAGCAACTGGAGACTTTGTCCCAGCAACTGGAAGCTCAGGAAGTAAAACTGGCACACGACATCACGCAACTGGACGGGTTGTACGACAATAACCTGGAGTTGTTGCGTGGGTTGGAGCAGTTTATTGCGGCCGGAAAATACAAGCTGCAACAGCTCAACACACAGCTCTTGCCGGAACTGTTGGCCACGTCTGAACAAAGCGGTGATGCACTGGATGCACAGAAGTATCGTGATGCCACGCAAGCGGTCGCGCGGCTGGAAAAACGGATCCACAATCTGGAGTTGACCCGGCTTGCCGCGGTTCAGACTGCGCCTCAGATCCGTCTGTCACAGGAAGGCAATAAGATGTTGATGGAAGATATTCAGGATATCGTTCACAACACTTTCCCGTTGTGGAAACGTCAGTTCCTGATCGCCATTTCCAATTATGAAAAGGAAAAGGCGCTGACGGTAACACGTGCGGTGAAAGACTATACCAACAAGCAATACGTGAAGAATGCCGAACGCTTGAAAGTATTGGAAGAACAGATCGCCGAAAACTACCAGCGCGGTATTCTGGATGTGGAATCACTGCAGGCGGTCAATCAACTGACCATCGAAACGCTCAACAACACCTTGTCCCGAGTTAAAGAGGGGCGGGCGCAAAGGGAAAAAGCCGAGAAAGTGATCGCGCAAGCTGAGCAGGAGCTCAAAGTGGCGCTGCAACAATCTCTGCAACGCTGATCGCCCTCTTATCGGGTGTTCATACAAGCCCGGCTGCCTGCGCAGCCGGGCTTTTTTGTCTTCGTCGTCGGGGCGTGGGAAGGGTTACGAAGACAAAATATCGCAAGAAACGTGGCTTAATGCGTTTATGTACTAGCATAAATGGACAGGACACGCATTTGCTTAAGGAGAGACCATGCACAAAACCTGGCTTGCAATCACGCTGGCGGCTTTGGTGGCCGGTTGCGCCACCGGTGACACACCCGCGGCGAAAAAGAAAAATGCTCAGAAGGAGACCAATGCCGCGCTACAGGAAATTTACAACGAGCACGCTGGGGCTAAGTCTGCGGTGGCGGGTAGTATGGCGTATCTGGTGTGTACTGGCAGTGACAGTTATCTGCTGGCGGCTGCGTCAGGGGGCGGCGTGTGCACGTATCACAAGGGTGGTGCTATCAGCTATTATCGTTTTGCATCGCTGGGAGCCGGGCTTGGGCTCGGGTTTAAGAAAATTGCGTTTGTTTACGCATTTAATAATCAAGTAGCGATGAAGCGGTTTGAAGAAGAAGGGTGGGACGCCGGGGCTAAAGCAGATGCGACCGCGAAAACCACCGAAGAGGGTGATCAGGCTGCCGCCAATACCTCATATGATGCCAATGGGGTGAAAGTCTTTCAGACGGCCTTGTGGGGGGCAGCCGCTCAGGCGACAGTGCAAGGCTACAAGTTCTGGGAAACCGATTTTACCGATGACGTGATTGAGCATTCCGAGTAATCCGTCTGCCGGCCGCGATTAAGCGGCCGGCCTCCGAATCAACGAAAGCAAACCTGTGCCCAACGAGCCAGCCCTGCCGTGACGGAGCCGAAATAGTTGCCGCTCACCACTGGAATGCCGGGTAGCGTCTGTTGTACGGCTGCTTTCAGAATCGGTGATCGGGCCGAGCCGCCGGTCATGAAGATTACATCCGGTTTAATCCCACCTAAGGTGACCGCCTCACTCACCAGTTCCACCATTTTGCGTTGTGGCGCTGCGATCGCCTCGATCATGGCGTCACGGTGAATCTCGACCTCACACAGATCCGACATTATCTTCAGTTGTGTGGTGATGCTTTGGCGCTCAGACAGCGCAATTTTGGCTTCTTCCGCTTTCTTCACCAGGCTATAGCCCAGGGTATCCTGATACACCGCCATCAGACGGGCAAGTTTTTGTGGCTCCTGTGCGTTTTTGACCAGACGTTGAAGTTCTGCCAAGTTTTCCCGGGCATAAAACTTACTCTGGGCGCTGACGTCATTGATGGCGATCGGGTTCCAGAATTGTGTCAAAGCGATATCCAGCCCGTCATTGGTTTTGCTGCCAAGGCCGAAAGGATGCATCAGTTGTTTAAACGTCAGATGGATATCCAGATCGTTACCGCCTACCCGTTGGCCACTGTGTGCGATCAGACTGTGCTCGCGCTGGGCCTGGCCGCAAAAAGAAGGGCCCATTTGAATCAGCGAGCAGTCGGTGGTGCCGCCGCCGATATCCACCACCAGAACGGTTTTATCCTGGTGGAGTGTGGCTTCGTATTCCAGACCGGCGGCGACCGGTTCAAACTGAAACTCAACATGACGGAATCCCGCACGTTTCGCGGCCCGGTGGAGAATCCGTTCGGCCTGCTGGTTTGACGCTTCGCCACCGCGCCCGTGGAAGTTGATTGGCCGGCCAATGACGGCATCATCAATACTGTGTTGAGTGTGGTATTCGGCCTGTGCTTTGATGTTGGCCATCATGGCGCACACCAGATCTTCGAAGAAGCTCAGTTGTACGTCTCGAAGCCCGATTGCGCCCAGAAACGATTTAGGGGATTTAACGTAATAGACTTCTTGCGGGTCGTCGAGATAGCGGGTCAATGCCGCCTGACCGAATACCACATCATCAGGATGGAGCTCGATGTCTTCTTCTTGGTTGGTAGCAATGGCACGGCGCAATAACTGCTCACCTGTGCTATCAGCCGGTGAGATACGGCGATGGCGAAACAGGTGCTCAGACACCGACTCTCGGGTCGGAGCGGCCAGGGTTGACGGAATGTACAAACCTTCTTGTTCCAGCGCAATCAGTTGGGGCTCCTTGCCCACCATCTGGGCTACCGAGCAGTTTGCTGTACCGTAATCAAAACCTATATACATGTGCCACCTCCAACTTATCGCGAAAAAAGGTCGGAGATGCTACCTCAAGCCGGGCCGCTTCTCTAGTTGAATTTTGGCTGTTGCATAGGGTTTCGCCAAAATTGTGAAGCGCCGGCTGAAATGGCCGCTGAGTAAGCGCAAGCTTAGATTTCATCGCTTGCTGACGCAGATTGACTTGCTATACACATTTCTCGTCGCAGCGACTGTTAGGCTGATCACTCACCTGCACAATCTTGCACGATTTGGGAGAACAAACCATGGAAACCATTCTGGTATTTGGCGGGTTGGGCGACCCCAAAAGTTCGGTCATTGCCCTTTATCAACCGCTACTTCGTAAACTGCAACGTCGCTTTCATCTGGTGGCGATAGATCCGGCCGTCAGTCACCCGGACGCACTATTACGACGTCAGCAATACGCGTTTGAGTACGCCGATGCTTATGCTTCGCTGCAAGCCTACAGACAACAACATTCGACAGAATCCGTTGCCGCCAGCTTCCTGCTCACCCCAGTCGCGACCCACCTGCCGTTGATTGAGGATTTGTATCAACACGGACTCTCCTCCAACAGCTTGATTGTGGTGGAAAAACCGTCGTTTTCGCTGCACCAGTGTGAGCGGGGTTTCCACCAACTGATCCCGGCCATGCGTGCGCGGGGCACGCGGTTTTACTTTGTCGATACCGCGCTGGTGGCCCCCTCTCTGGATGCGTATCTGAAGCGTGACGATGCATTGTCCACCAAACGGCCAAATAAAATCATTGCCGTCGCCAGTGATAACCCTGTTAACAGCGTGCCGGCGTTAGACGCTTTCCGACTGAAGCACAACATTGCGGCGATCAATCAGCGTCGGCTGCTGGAACCGGAGATGGCCGGTGGCGCCGGACTCGGGCTGGACATGGGAGTCCATGCTATCGCGGGTCTGGTGCGTCTGCTGCAATATTCCGCCTGGGAGGTCAGTGGCTTTGATGTGACAGGAGCACAGCTAGAGGCGCTCATGCATGTGGATTTACTGCGTCAGCCTGGTGCGGAAACGTATTTGTATGCACAGGGGACGTTGCAGGCAAAGGAGCACCAAATGGTGTTTGAAGTGCAAGGCGGTAAAGGCAGTGACATCTGGGACCGGCGCCTGGAATTGTATTTTGACGATCAAGTGGTTGTGATTGGACTGGGCACACTGAAACATGCGCCTTACTTATGGCGCTGGGCAGATGGCCGGGAGGAGTTTCAGCTGTTTGCAGCCCAAACGGCCGGGTATTCTCAGCACGCGATAGATATTCTGGCGGAGTTAGCCGACGTGCCCGATTCAACACGAATACTGACCTGTTTGGAAAGCGAACTGCTGATGGAAAAAACCATGGCGTTTCTTAACCAGATCTATTTGCGGGTCGGAGATTCGCTGCACGAGCGGGAACGCCAGATTCGACACGTCGACAAACACTCTCCCGCGCACTTGTCTGAGCGAGAGTATGAAGTTCGCAGCAGGCTGTACGACTTTGTTAACCGTATCATTCAGCGTGAGTGACAGGCGGATCACATCCGCTGAGCGTGGCTCTGGTGTTTCAGAGGCGGGCTGTCCAAGATAAGTGCACTCACAACAGAAGCTGGTTCAGTCGGTTGCGCGCCAGCATCCCCAACTCGTTCTGGTTGGGTATGGCGACCAGACCGGGTGTCAGTTTCTGCAGGCTATCGGTTTTCAGTTGTTGTCTGACTTGGCCGTTTGGCAAAAAACCGAACACGTGATCTGATAAGGTGGCCCCGGTGGCGGAGCACGTGCGGGGTGACACATTTTGACTGAACGTCACATTATGTAGGCCTTGTCGCCGAACTGTCATATTTCTAACCACATGAAATACATGGCTATTTTCTATTTCCAACCGCGATTCTGCTTCACTTTCCTACCGCTCTCACTCTCTTTTGTACAAAATGTGACCATATCTAACAAGGGGAAACTTTCACCACCACAATTGATGATAACTCTCACAATATCAAACGGATATTGAGGCATTCAGCGGTTCTTCTCTTACAGTTTTTGATGGCTTTTTAGCACACGGGTGTGCTTAGCAGCCTTTATTTTTTTGTTTTTTTAATTGAAGGGAAGAATATGAAATTCAAAAAGAGTTTATCTGCCGGGCTCCTTTTGTTCGGAGGTCTGAGCGGTGTGACGCCATCCGTCGCTGCGGAGGTGCCACGAACCGCATTTGTCCATTTATTCGAATGGAGTTGGCCGGATATTGCCACCGAATGCGAAACCTTTCTTGGCCCTAAGGGGTTCTCTGCGGTTCAGGTGTCTCCGCCGCAAAAAAGCGTCAACAATGCTGCCTGGTGGGCGCGCTACCAACCTGTTAGTTACTCTTTTGAAGGGCGCAGTGGAACCCGGGCTCAATTTGCGGATATGGTCCAGCGTTGTAAAGCGGTGGGGGTCGATATTTATCTGGATGCGGTGATCAACCATATGGCAGCACAAGATCGCTATTTTCCAGAAGTGCCTTACAGCAGTAATGATTTTCACAGTTGCACGGGCGATATCGATTATTCCAACCGCTGGTCGATTCAAAATTGCGATCTGGTTGGGCTGAACGATCTCAAAACCGAGTCAGAATACGTTCGGCAGAAAATTGCAGACTATATGAACGATGCGCTCAGTCTGGGCGTGGCGGGGTTTCGGATTGATGCCGCCAAGCATATCCCGGCCGGCGACATCGCGGCGATCAAGAGCAAGCTCAACGGCAGCCCGTATATCTATCAGGAGGTTATCGGGGCGGCAGGGGAGCCGGTACAAACCAGCGAGTACACGTATATCGGAGACGTGACGGAATTTAACTTCGCCCGGACCATCGGGCCTAAATTTAAGCAAGGTGGCATTAAAGACCTGCAGGGGATTGGTTCGTGGAGCGGCTGGCTGAGCAGCGACGATGCGGTGACCTTTGTGACCAACCATGACGAAGAACGCCATAATCCTGGCCAGGTTCTCAGCCATCAGGACTTTGGCAATCTGTATTTCCTCGGGAACGTGTTTACTCTGGCGTATCCTTACGGCTACCCAAAAGTGATGTCGGGGTACTACTTCAGTAATTTTGATGCCGGGCCACCATCGACAGGGGTACATTCTGGTAATGCGTGTGGCTTTGATGGCGGTGATTGGGTCTGCGAACACAAATGGCGTGGTGTAGCCAACATGGTGGCGTTTCGCAACCACACAGCAGCCCAGTGGCAGGTCACTGACTGGTGGGACGATGGTTACAATCAGGTGGCGTTTGGTCGTGGCGGGCTGGGCTTTGTGGTGATCAATCGAGATGACAATAAAGGCATCAATCAGAGTTTCCAGACGGGAATGCCCGCTGGCGAGTATTGTGACATCATTGCCGGTGATTTCGACACCCAGAGCGGTCATTGCAGCGCTACGACGATCACCGTCGACAGTCAGGGGTATGCACATTTTACTGTCGGTAGTCATCAGGCCGCTGCGATTCACATTGGCGCGAAACTCGGCTCCGTGTGCCAGGACTGTGGCGGCACGGCCGCAGAGACAAAAGTCTGCTTTGACAATGCACAAAACTTTAGCCAACCGTATTTGCATTACTGGAATGTCAATGCGGATCAGGCCGTAGCGAATGCAACCTGGCCGGGCGTCGCGATGACGGCTGAAAATGGCGGATACTGCTACGATTTTGGTGTCGGTCTCAATTCACTTCAGGTAATTTTCAGCGATAACGGCGCCAGCCAAACCGCTGATCTGACCGCCAGCAGTCCGACGTTGTGTTACCAGAACGGAACGTGGCGTGACAGTGACTTCTGTCAGAGTAGCAATGTGGGCAACGAGAGTTGGTATTTCCGTGGAACCTCAAACGGTTGGGGCGTGAGCGCACTCACTTATGAGGCTGCGACAGGCCTGTACACTACGGTGCAGAGCTTTAACGGGGAGGAGTCGCCCGCACGCTTTAAAATTGATGATGGCAACTGGAGTGAGTCGTATCCAAGTGCTGATTATCAAGTCGGTGATTATGCCACCTACACGATCACGTTTGACAGCCAGACGAAGGCCATCACCGTGACTTCGCAGTAACGTCAAAGCGGCACGGTGATGAGCTGTGCCGCTTTCTGGCTAATCGTTGTCGCGGTGGATCTCGCAAGGTGTTGAGAGCGTCACAATGTTTAAAACACAGATGCGATGAATGGATTAAGTTGGTTCATTGGGCACCATCCGATAAGCCAGTCGCAGTGGGTTGGATTCGGTATGAGATGAGTAGCCACAAGTACCGACCTGATAAGTCTTGAAACTGCCGTAATATTGAACGGTGGTGCTGGCATGGCCCATCGTATCTTTAAACCCGCCCCAGGTGCTCATCGGGGCCGTAAATCCGTACGCTTCGGTTTGAAACCAGGTGCAGCCGTTACGGGTACCAAACAGCAAATTTCCCCACCGGTTTGGGAACAGAATTTCAAATTGTTCATCGGTACTGTTGTGAGAAGACATACCGGTGCGTGATCCGCCGTCGAGATCTCCATTGTTCAGCAACGCCAGCCAATATTGGTAGAACATTTTATTGTCCGCTACTTCGACCTGGCCACCCTTAAACACGCAAGCACCGCCCTCGTTGTACATTGAAGCTCGGCTATACAACAAACGGATATCGTTAATGACCTGCAAAAACTTTTTTTGGCCGGCCTGAAAATGAGCTTGATCGCGCAGGAGTAACTGATAGATAGAATACGCAGAGTGTCCAAGCGTGGCACAGCCATAATCTGCCTGGCGTTCCAGCGCGTCGGCAACGGAGAGTCTCAGCATGATCGGTTCCTTTTGTTCTGAGGATAAAAGAAAGCTAGGTGAAATGACGGATAAGACAAATATATCTGAGTGACTGGTGCGGAGCAGGAGAGGGGGATGGGGGCAACAAAAAAGCTCCCGAAGGAGCTTTGTCTGGTTAGTCTATCAGGCTGAACAGTAAGGCAGAAATGGCCAGAGCGCCGGCCAGCAGAATAAAGTACGTACTCAGTCGGCCACGGTATGCTTTGAGCGAATCCACTTTATAGACCGCGATCATTGGCATGATGAACAGAATCATGGCGATGACCGGGCCAGACAGTGCTTCCATCATGCCCAGAATGCTCGGATTCATGACAGCCGCAAACCAGATCGCAAAGAACATCGCTACCACGCCCAGTTTGTCGGCTTGTGAGTAGCTCAGGTCGCTGTGTTTAGTCACCAAGCCATTCAGACTCTCACGTGCGCCGAGGAAGTGGCCAAGGAACGAGGAAGTAATGGCGATGAATGCGACCAGCGGGCCCAAAGTGGCAATAAACGGGTTGTGAGTGACATTGGCCAGATAAGACAGTACAGAGACGTTTTGCTGTTTAGCTTCAGCGAGTTGCTGCGGAGAAAGCGTCAACACGCAAGAGAAGACAAATAGCAGCACAAAGGCAATCAGCATAATGCTGGTACGCTTTAAAATCTGCTCGGATTTGACCGTTGCCTGATCATCATAGTGGCGACGTTGTACGCCGACAAAACTGGAAATGGCTGCCGCGTGACTGAACGAAAAAATGACGACGGGGACGGCAAGCCACAGTGTTTGACTGAAGTTGGCGATGTTTGGCATATCCAGTGACGGCATTTGCCAGTTTGGGATAAGGTACAGAGACAAAAAGCCTAGAATTGCAACCAGTGGGTACACCATTGCGGCGAATGCGCGAAGCATCAATTTCTCGCCACCCATCATGATCGCAATCATGGTGAACACCAGCACACCAGACAAGAGCACACGCGGTGGTGACGCCATGCCAGCCTGATTAATCAGAAAACTTTCGACGGTATTGGTCAGGCCGACACCATAAATCAACAGAATCGGAAAAATAGACAGAAAATACAACAGGGAAATCAGGCGTCCAGCCTGAGCGCCGAAGTGTTCTTCCACCACGTCAGTAAAATCCGATTGCTTATTTTGCGAAGAAAGCACAAATCTTGCTAGCCCCCGGTGGGCCAGAAATGTCATCGGGAATGCCAGGACGGCCATGATCATTAACGGCCAGAACCCACCAATACCAAGATTGATTGGAAGAAACAGTATGCCAGCTCCGACGGCGGTGCCAAACAGGCTTAAAACCCAATGTGTATCATGGCGTGTCCATGTCGCGCCTGCTGACAGGTCACTGTTTTTTGATAGTTCTATAGTTTGTTTCACCCTAGACTCGCTTCTTTCTAATATTTTAGTCCAGGAATGTTATACATTTTGAAAC
>NZ_WXWO01000063.1:0-16242 GCF_009904845.1 Vibrio sp. V38_P2S17PM301
ATAATAATTAGTGAGGCATATTAATTAGTGTGGAATGTCTATTTCAACGCTGCAAAATAAAACGAACGCTATATCTATCAATTTAGTGATATTCACTATCCTAAATTAAAAATACACACTCGCTTTGACGGGTTAAATTACATTCACAAAAGAGATAAATAACGGAATATTCATGCCAGTTTAGGCAATGATATACTTACCGTTTTATCACTAAGTTCTCAATCACGCACAAAGCTCCAACTGCATAATGGCACGCTGACCATCTCGGCCAAACAACATCAGCGAAGCCGGCGCTGTCGACCGGTGAACATGATTGAACGTCGCCATCAATGCCAACGCAGAACACTTACCGAGTGTTCCCCACAGCTCATTGATTAAAAACGGGTTTTGCGGATTCGTAAATTGCTCAGCCCGAGCACCGATCGCAAATCCATAGTCCTCGGTATCGGTTCGATCATTGCTCATGTCGCTGTAGATACTGCCGAGGTGATCGCAGGCTTTCGCTGCCTTGCGGGTCAGCCTCATCATTCCTCGGCGATCAGAAACCCCAGACTCACGCGCTGTGTAGCAAATACGCGATAAGGGTTTCAACTTTAGCGTGTCGACAATGTTTTTCTTCGTCACCACCAAACCTGCTGCGCCTTCACTCGGGATGACACCCCAGGGGTTTTTATTCCCCATCGCGACCCCGGATTCGATCAGTTGGTCTAGATCATCCACCAAAGAGTCAACAGCAACACATAACAAGGCGTCGTGATGGTCAAGCTTAGCAAAGGCTTCATTGAGCAGAGTGACGGATCCACTGTAAGAAGTGTCGATCTGCGAGATCCACTTGTCATATTGACTCTCCTCCAGCCAATCCACCAAAGGTTGCGCGTCTACTTTATCTGGCAGTGATAGCAACAGTGGAATCGGTTTGAGTGATTTCGGTAACTTACCTAAGAGTGAATCCAGTAACGTAGCCACAGCTGTCTGTACTTTGTCTTGAAGTGTTTCACCCAGCCAGAAATCAACCCGAGCATAGGTGTAGCGATCTAAGCCGCCATTATCAACACGCTGACTAAAACGAGCCAAATCCGCCTGAGCCACCGCAAGCGAAATATCCAGATTCATGCCAGATGGCGTAATAACGTCGCCGGCTAAAACGTAACGACCCAAGCGGTTGTTCATGCCGTCTCCTCAGTATCAAAACTATCCAGAATTTGTGATGTCGTCAGTAAATGCTCTTGCCCCTGACAAGGAAACGCGGCCGTGTAAGCCAGAGTAATTATTTGCTGCTCTGTATCCACAAAAACCGTATAAATCGGCATATCCGCCACTACAGGCTCGTCTCCGAACATCACACGAGCACGGTATTGCTCGGCTGGAATACGAAACGACAGTGTATCGTCGTGAGAAAAACCACTGAGCATCATTCGCTCTCCACCTTGCAGGTACCCCTTACACTGTTGGTCAATGGGTGCCGACTGGAAAAAACGACCATCGAAATCGAGTGGTAACAGCGGTCTGCGCTCCTCTTCCCACTGTTGGTCGAATGTTCCGGCGTAACGAAAGCGCTGGGCAAAAAACGGGGGAACCGGGCCAAAGCCTGCCACTTTCACTTTCGCCGGATTAGCCGACCAGTCTTCTTTTGGATAAAACACGCTGGGTACATTCTGCTCCAGCAACTCTCGATTGCTGTCTGCAATACCACCACCAATCCGGTTGCGCTCATCACCACCGAGCGCCATCGAGTAGTCCATATCCCGTTCAATAAATGGCTGCGGCTTGGCAATCGTCACACTACCAGCGTGCTCGACCCAATGACGCAGACCATGCACCGCAAGCGTTTTATCGATATGCCCATCTACCAACAGCCGACATTCCATATAGGTGACTGGTCGCTTCGCATAAGCGCGTGCTTTCCCATACACGACGACATCGGTGTTTTGTTTGTAAACGGGAAAATCATGGTCCACTTGCATCGCTGAAAAGCCCGCCTCCCCCAGATAAACGGGATCATCGAAGACTTGTTCTGCGCGCTCTTCCATCCACTGCTTTTCTATCCAGCGCCACTGACGCTTTGCCGTCAGAACCCAGACCTCATGCCCGTTATGGTCGCGTTGGAATCGACCTTTAACTTCCAGTTCCGGATGCTCATCAATATCCCACAGTTGCATGATGACTCCTTAGGTTAAATCGTTCGGAAGCCGATGGTATCTCTTTCAGTTTACTGATGATCCATGCCTGCTGAATTTCAGGCATAGTGGCGTGCCAGGGGATGTATACCCGGGCATGCAAGCACAGTTGACGCCATAGCCAGATTCGGTACGTTTCCGGTATGGTCGCGGTTTGCAGGGCTGCCAACGTCGAATCATAAGAAAGCGCAAAGCCAAGGCGAGCCGGTACATGAAGTTGGTGATGGCCGTCGCTGACCCATTCATCCAGTATCTCAAGAGCATCTTGCCATTCGTAGTCAACCCCAAGTCCGGTTGGATTGAGTGGAAAGCTTTCTCCATAAACAACGTGCAGAGAGTCTAACCAGCGCTCACCGTCTTCCTCGTCCATATCCTGTAACGCCGCCAGCACATTGTATGCCCACTCCGGATCACCAGTTAACGCCAGATGGAATGGCGCGTGAGGCGAAGACAAATCAAACTGCATAAACTCTTTGAGTTCGAGTAACTTAGCGAACGTATTCACTTGTTCGGAAGGCAGTGCATCTGGCTGGATTCCGAAGTACTGGCGGAACCAGGTGTTACGATCTTGCTTAACCAGCAAGCGTTCAAATAAATTCTGCTCACCAGACAGATTCTCTTCCATCCATTCAATACTGTCCGCCACGTCAAACGTCGCCAATACCGGATGCACAGTTCGCTCCGGGATCATTCCTTCTTTCAGCCAGCGTTTACTTAGTGACACGCTCAATGTCTGGCGTAAGCGTAAATAGTCAAACGTGTCTTTTGCCAGTTTCGTTTTGCCGTCAACCAAGCCCGCAAGATACAAGTCGAGATGCATCAGTTTTGACTGAACCACAAGCATGCAGGCCATTTCGCGCGAAATATCCTGACTGGTACTTAGTCCACTCAGAAGATGGGTTTTCTCCTGGCCAAATTCTGCTGACAACATCAACCAGACAAACACTTCTGGCGCTTGTTGTTGCAACTCGTAAACCAATCCGGGCGCCAGCTTGTACAAGGCAACATAAACCTGCTTCAACTCGCCCATCTGCCGTTCGATGATTCTCAAATAGTCGTTTTCGGTACTGGGATATCCCTGCTGATGCAGGCGTAGCCATTGTCTGAGAAAGAAACTGAGGTTTTCGATCGCTAAAATCGATTTGTCACGGCAAAACGACAACCATGCCGGATCCAGTTTATCCAGTTCTGACACGGCTTTTTCTACCGCAGCTAATGCCTGCTCGATCTCACCGTCTGACAACGGCGATTTCAGTTGTTCTACACCAATTCTTTGTCGCATTCCGTTCTTTACTTCTTTTTGATGACGGCTTAATTGATGGCGATCGTGCCGCCCTGAATTTTTTGAGCTTTTTCGGCCTGAGAAGTGACATACTTCGCTTTGGTGGTGACGCGGTTATCACGCCCACTGTAACGAGTTTCGGTTTCACCACTGCGTACCACCAGCTCCTGAGAGGCCTCAATGACCATTTTGTCGGCACGCAAGACGAACTCATCTGAGTCATTCAGGATCGAGAAGAAAATATCCGTCACAACTGGCAAGTTCAGATCACCATTAATGAATTCAATCCTACAATTGAGTTGATTGGTCACCGCCATATCCAGCTCCGCCTTGCGAAACATACGTCCGAGTCTGGCGGTGATGGGCTGGCCGAAAGTATTGCCTTCGAAATCGATCTTTACGCTATCCAGTGATTCATTGATGGCCACAATGCGTCCAAAACGCGAAAAGCAAGCCGATTGCTCGGCTTGCTGTGTAGTTTCCGTTTCCAGAGGGGACTCTAGTAATGTTTGTGTCTGTTTCATCAGTTAATCGCTACGTTACCACCCTTCACAACCACTTTAGCGCTGCCATCGATGGTAATTGAAGTACCAGAAAGTTTAATCGTGCCGTCGCTGCTCATCACCAACGACGAGCCGCCGGTTTTGAGTACAATTTTTTCACCACTGATAATCTGTGTGGCCCCGTCTGCCTTATATGAGGTATTGCCTTTGACGGAAACCGTCAGGTTACCGCCGACCGTTTGGTTGTCATCCGCACCAACGTCCGAAGAGCGTGAAGCCCCAACCGTCAGGTTGCTGTTTTCACCGACATCCAGATCGTCGTTTTTACCAATCTTGGTGGTACGATTGTCACCAATTTCAAGGCTGCTGTTATTTTTTACGTACTGAGTTTCGTTGGCGTTATAGGTGACGGTAACGTCTTGCTCAACCGTCTCCGTAAAGGTGCTGTTCACCTGTGTGGTCTTATGCCCGTCAATCGTCTCTTTGTGGTCGCCGTGGACTTCATTCGTCTGGTGACGGCCGACTTTGAGAAACTCATCCTGACCAATGTCACGATAACGGTTGTTCAGGACTTTGGTCGACATATCCTTTTGTGCATGGATATAGATCTCTTCCTGGTTCGCTTCGTCTTCAAAACTCAGTTCATTGTAACCAGTGCCTTTGTGCGTCTGAGTACGGAAAGTGGTCCGTGTTTTGTTTTCCGGCAGCGAGTACGGAGGATAGTGCAGACCGTTGTAAACGGCCCCCGTCACTAACGGACGATCCGGATCACCTTCCAGGAACGTAACCACAACTTCGTGACCAATTCGTGGCAAGTACACCGCACCCCAGGTTGGCGCCGCCATTGACTGGCTGACACGAATCCAGCAGCTGGCATGCTCGTCGTTGTTCGCGTAACGATCCCAATGGAACTGAACTTTAATCCGACCAAGCTTATCGGTATAAATCTCTTCTCCAGCCGGCCCCACTACAACGGCCGTCTGCGGGCCATCGACCATAGGTGCTGGCAGCTTTGGCGCCCGGAAAACAATATCACGAGGAATACACACAAACTGGTTGTGGTATGACGTTGGCATGCCGCTCGCTTCGTCTTCGTGAACCTGAGGGTCATGACCATGGTGAGTCACTGCCAACATGGTAAAATCACGGTTAATTGACGCGCGAGGATGCTCTCCGATATTAAAACTGTAACCCGCAGTAAGGCGCATCACGTTACTGGAGGCCTCAATCTGCTGATTCTCTACGACATGATCGGCCATCCATTCCGTGGCACGAATTTGCCCTTGCGCGGGGTCCCCGTAACGGCCCGGATAATCAAACAGTTTTAGGTCCTGATCAAGGTCACCATTTGATGCCATTTCCTGAGGGATCTTCGGCTGTTCATAGTTGTAATCTGTGTACGTCACGTGACCAGTTCGAACGCGATTGATCAACTCCAGATCAAAGATGTGCTCGCGGTCAGCCACACCACCAGCATCCGAATGGTAAACGATCGGACCGATGTAAGACGCGTTTAGCGGGGTGCTTTGCAGTTCAGCAATGGCGTCATTGCTGTCGACTATCACCATCGTATGGTTGGCTTCAGTGTGTTCAAAGTAATACCACATACCATGCTCAGCCAACATACGCTGAACAAAATGGCTGTCTGTTTCACGATATTGAAGCACATACTCTTTTGGTGGGTAAGTCCCTGATAACTCCAGACGATAGTCAGTGACCGACGCATCGTCCAGCACTTCAGAAATAATATCCGGCGCCGCTTTATGTTGGAAAATACGGCAATCCTGACGCTGAGTCAGGAACCAAAACTGTGGAACCAACACGACTTGATAACGTGCAAAGCGTCGCCCCTGCCCCAGATAACGAACCTCGTTGACAACACCGTGGAACAAACGCGCAGAGCCCGCTCCCTGACCATACAAGGTCAACAGAGCTGGCTTTCGAATCAATGCATCGAATGTGATATCAGCATCAAGTGAAAGTAATGAAAGGCTGACATGAAAAGGTTTGGACAGTTCTTCCGTTACCTGAAAACTCTCAACCCGAAACTCATGTCCTGTCCCGAGGACTTCAAATTTAAACTCTACGTCATTCACCATATCTTTTACCTGATACTAATAAAGGAGTTAGGGCCAACATCATGTTGGCCCTGATACGTACCGCGATAGCTATTACGCTTCGCGTGGAGCACGCCAGTCGTCGTTACCCGCAGTACCACAGTTTTCGTGAGTCACTTCGATTGCACGGTAAGTGAACTTCAGAACTTCTTCAGTCACGCGGTCTGCAGTTGCAGCGTCTTGACAGTGGTTCATGCGAGTTTGCACGTCAACCAGCAAAGCATCGATCAGTTTGATAGTGTAGTAATGCTCTTGCTTACCTTGTACAGAGGTACGGTAGAAACGGATCTGACACTCAGGCAGTTTCTCACCAGAAACCAACGCGTTGAACAGCAGTGGAGAACAACGGTCTTGAACTTTAGTTACCACAACTGGTTTGTGAACACGCTGACCAGTTGGTTGGCCGCTTTGTGGGTCACGTGGAATAGTCAGAACGTGATCCAGTTCTTGTACCAGAAACTCGTCTACGTGAGCTTCTTGCCAAGTGTTACCGACAGAATCCGCAGAGAAAGTATCTTTAGTGATGTGACCTTGAGTTTCACCATTGATAGACATATATGCTGGAGTTGGCATTGAAATTTCCTTCTTAAAAAATTCTATATTATTTACATTCACCAAATCGCTTATCACCGCGACCCAATATAACAATGCAACCAGCATGCCAACTTAAAAATAGCATTAATTACAATGACTTAGTAAAAATTCCATCTTATTCACACTATACACAATTACAAGATTTTAGAAATTTAAACAAAATCTTGTTCTCCCATATTAATTTATTGTTCCTCGGCGATAAAGAGAAAATAACGGCATTCCACTGAGGTAAAAAAGTCATATTAACTACCACTTCAGTTACTTTACCCATCAATTAATTCACAAACACCGAAAGCCTGCTTAGGTATATTTAAATTGTGGAAAAAGCCACCAACATAATAACTAAAATTGACTAGTTAAATTAGCGGATAAAAAAAACCACACTCGATTGTTTAGTATAATCTCGCCCACTTTTATACAATCTAAAAGCTCAGAAACGACAATGATAAATATTAATCTCTCTTCTTTAATACAACGTCTGCACCCTATCGCAAAAGTTGCGCTAGAAGATGCAGCAGCACTGGCTGTATCAGAAAAGGCCAATGAAGTTCAAATCGAGCACTACCTGCTTAGCCTGCTTGAACGCCCAAACAGTGATATTGACGTCCTGCTTGCGCATTTTGACTGTTCTGAAAATCTGCTACGCCAGTCCATTCGTTCAACACTGGATTCCAGTCCAACTGGTAACGGCGGTAAACCTGTATTCTCGGCTCTGTTGATCGAATGGCTGCAGGAAAGCTGGCTGGTGTCGTCTCTGGATCTATCGGAAACTAAGATTCGTACCGGCGCCTTGCTGCTGACTCTGGTCAGTAACCCACTGCGTTACGGCCAACACGGTTACGCGTCGATTCTTGAAAGCGTTAACCCAGACAGCCTGAAGCGTAATTTTGCGGAACTCACGTCGCAGTCGCTGGAAGCACGTGAAGCAACATCCGAGAAAACTCAGGCACGTGAAGAAGGCTCTGCGTTGAGCAAATTCACTACTGATTTCACCGGTAAAGCACGTAAAGGCGAAATCGACCCGGTATTCTGCCGTGATCAGGAAATTCGTCAGATCGTCGATATCCTCGCCCGTCGTCGCAAAAACAACCCGATTGCCGTGGGTGAACCCGGTGTAGGTAAGACCGCGGTGGTAGAAGGCCTGGCGCTCAAAATTGTCCAGGGCGAAGTGCCTGACAACCTGAAAGGAGTGGAACTGTACGGCCTAGATATGGGTCTGCTGCAAGCAGGCGCAAGCGTAAAGGGCGAATTCGAAAAGCGCCTCAATGCCGTTCTGGATGAAGTAAAGAACTCACCAACACCGATTATCCTGTTCATCGATGAAGCCCATACTCTGGTCGGCGGTGGTAATCAGGCTGGCGGCAGCGATGCAGCAAACCTGCTGAAACCCGCCCTGGCCCGCGGTGAAGTCAAAACTATCGCAGCCACAACCTGGTCTGAGTACAAAAAGTATTTCGAAAAAGACCCGGCGCTTGCCCGTCGTTTCCAATTAGTGAAACTCGACGAACCTTCACCGGAGCAAGCCGCACTCATCATCCGTGGTCTACGCCCGGCGTATGAAAAATCTCACAACGTGTACGTGCGTGACGACGCAATTACTGCCGCTGCTGCTCTGTCTGCCCGTTACATTTCCGGTCGTCAACTGCCGGACAAAGCGATCGACGTACTCGATACCGCTTGTGCGCGTGTCAACATCAGCCTGAATGCGGTACCTGCTTCTGTAGAAACGCTGCAACAAGAGCTGGCGGCGCAAACCCGTGAACTGGAAGCGCTGGAACGTGACGCTCTGCAACAAACAGGTGATAAGCATAGTCTGGCAACCATTCCTGATCTAAAAGCGGCCATGGAAGAAACCCGTGCAGAGCTGGAAGTACAGGAAGCACAATGGCAAAACGAAAAGAACCAGATCGAAGAGATGATCGCACTGCGTGCTCGTCTTCACGAACTGGTATCAGATGAGCCGGCATCAGAGACAGAAGACGATCAAGAGGCTGACGTTTCTCCTTACGCAGAAATGGATGAAGAAGCGGTACGCATCGCGATCTCGGCTTGTCAGGAACAACTTGAGCAAATTCGCGGCGGGAACCCACTGGTACACTTTGAAGTTGGCCCTGACGAAGTCAGCCACGTGATTGCCGACTGGACAGGCATCCCGATGGGTAAAGTGTTGCAGGATGAAGCTGAGACCACGCTGAACCTTAAAGACAATCTGACTCAAACCATTAAAGGCCAGGAGTTTGCAATTGATGCACTGGCAGAAGGCATCCAAACCGCTAAAGCCGGCCTGGGTAACCCAGATGCGCCTACCGGTGTCTTCCTGCTGGTTGGTCCAAGCGGTGTGGGTAAAACCGAAACTGCCCGTGCCATCGCAGACCAGCTGTTTGGCGGTGAACGTTTCATGACCACCATCAACATGTCAGAATTCCAGGAGAAGCACACGGTATCTCGCCTGATCGGTTCACCTCCGGGTTATGTGGGTTACGGTGAAGGTGGTATGTTGACCGAAGCCGTCCGTCAACGTCCATACTCTGTAGTCCTGCTGGACGAAGTAGAAAAAGCCGACCCAGAAGTACTGAATCTGTTCTATCAGGTGTTCGATAAGGGTACGCTGAACGACGGCGAAGGTCGTGCGATCGACTTTAAAAACACCCTGATCATCATGACCAGTAATCTGGCGACGCATGAAATTGAATCTCTGGTTCAACAGTCAAAAGAGATCGAAGCGGGTGTGATTGCCGAAGCTATCCGCCCGACCCTGAATCAGCACTTCAAGCCTGCTCTCCTGGCGCGTATGTCTGTTCTGCCATTCGTGCCTCTGTCTGACGACGCCATGACCGATATTATCCATCATAAGCTGGGTAAAGTGTCTCAGCGTCTGCAAAATCATCATAAACTGACGCTGAACTATGACGACAATCTGGTTGAGTTTGTTCTGGGTAATTGTCGTCTGGCGGAAACTGGAGCACGTAACATTGATGCCGTGATCAACCGTCAGTTGCTGCCTCAACTGTCAACGCAGTTGCTGGTTCACGACAAAGACGAGGCGCATACCCAGATCACCGTTTCTGTCGATGAACAGGGAACGCTGTCTTATGCGTTCAGCTAATCAGAACGATCTGAGTAGTGCTTTACTTGCGATCAGCCAGTCTCTGGCTGATCGCTCTCAGTTAGCGCAAACTTTAGACGCAGTGCTAACCGCTGCCCGGCAGATGACGTTTTCCAAACACGGCATCATCTACGTTCTGGATCAGACCGGACAAGCACTGATCCCCAGTATTGTCCACCACAACGAAACCGCTTTCTCCGCCCATCCGTGGAAACCCCTTTCCTTAGATTTAGCCAGCGAAAACGACCCGTTCAGTTACGCCATCCAGAATGGCGAAGTCGTCCTAATCAATGAGTTGTACCAGTACAATGGTTACGATTGCGAGACGATTTACCAAACCGAGGCAAAGCTTGGTTTGCGCAGTACTAACCTGCTTGCCTGGCCTCTGGTGGACGATGACAACAAAACCATCGGCCTGCTGGCGTTGATGGACTTGAGTGTGATCGACAACGAATCAGCACTCACGGCATTTTGTCATATCGCAGCGAACAGTATTCGTCAGGCTTTCTGGCTGGAAGAGTACGGGCATATGATCAAAAACCTCAGTGCAGACAACGCAGCCCTCGCTCGGGAAAACAAGCAGCTTAAAAAACGCAAGCAAGGCCAGTACAACGGCCCCATTGCTGAAAGCGAGCAGATGCTTGAAGTTTTGCGCCGTCTGGATAAAGTGCTCACCCTGCCTGTAGACGTACTGCTGCGCGGAGAAACCGGCGCCGGTAAAGAAGTGATTGCTCAATACATTCATGAAAACTCCGACCGGGCAAAGCAACCGTTGATCGTGCAAAACTGCGCGGCCATACCAGAGCAGTTGTTGGAGTCTGAGCTCTTCGGTCATAAGAAAGGCTCATTCACTGGTGCAGACAAAGACAAGGTCGGACTGTTTGAAGCAGCAGACGGTGGTACCTTGTTCCTGGACGAGATCGGCG
Organism: Vibrio sp. V38_P2S17PM301; assembly: GCF_009904845.1. NCBI lineage: Bacteria > Pseudomonadati > Pseudomonadota > Gammaproteobacteria > Vibrionales > Vibrionaceae > Vibrio > Vibrio sp. V38_P2S17PM301. Next base: position 10,706 of record NZ_WXWO01000063.1, read on the forward strand.
ACATGCCGCTGCTACTTCAGGCTAAATTACTGCGCGTGCTGCAAGAGCGCAAAGTCCGACCGGTGGGGGCCAGCAAAGAGATAGAAGTGGATGTTCGTGTCGTCGCGGCGACGCACTGCAACCTGATGGAGAAAATCAAATCCGGCGAATTCAGGGCTGACCTGTTTTACCGCCTGAATGTTTTCCCTATCACGTTACCGCCTTTGCGCGAACGTGAAGCGGATATCCTACCTTTGGCCGAACACTTCGTGCAGCAGAGTGCAAGCTCTCTGGGGCTGCCTCAGGCGCCAGGACTCAGTGCGAATGTACGACGTCAGTTATTGGAATATGCCTACCCGGGTAACGTCCGAGAGCTGAAAAACATCGTAGAACGCGCGGTGTTGTTGTCTGATTTCGAAACTATCACGCAAGTAGAAATCGGTGAAGGCGTGATGACACCATTGGTATCAGAGCAACCATTGCCAACACCCGCTCAGGAAACTCTCACTGCGAATGCCAAAAACCTTGATGAAGCCGATACAGACTTCTCCCGAGGTCTTAAAGAAGCCGTGAGCGAGTATGAGAAGACCGTTATTCTCGACTGTCTGAATGCGTGCAACTGGCACACCAAGCGTGCAGCAGAGCAGCTATCTCTACCCTTGAGTACACTGAACCATAAAATGCGCAAGTACGAGATAACCGCCACTGAGTAAGTAATTAAAAAACCGCCCGAAGGCGGTTTTTTAATCAGTCAACCCAGTCCCCTAACATATCAATCCTTTTTTGAACTAATGTGTCAAAGTTATCACTTACCTCCATCCAACGCTTAAGATTTTGATGGGGAAGGAATTTTATAGGTTTACCATCTTTGTTTTCGTAAAGCTCAGCATCCGTTCTACTTTCATTTAGTCTCTTCGCAATATCGATCTCATACTGCTTATCTTTCAGTTGATACCAACGTAAAGGAACTTTTTTAACTTCTGCATCATAAATATGTATAAAGTTGCTTTCTGAGCCATCTAATCCTGACTTATGCGGTCCATTTACATATGCAGTGAATTTCACACCTGCCTGACCATACACATTGTAGGCTTTCGACGGCTGCAGCATCGGGACTAAACCTTTAACCTCATGACCAAAAAAGTTTATAAAGCTTAATTCACTGACATTAGCAAACAACTCAGTGTTTTTTTCTCCTGTTAGACAGAAAGCCTTTAACTGAGCACTATCAAATGACTTAAAGTCTTTCACAAGATTTGCGAGCGCTTTGTGCTTAAGTCTTGGATTAACTCTCGCAGATTTAAACTCATAGCCATCAGACGTTTTGATAATGTTACCAATTCTAATAACAGTATTAATATTTGTTAATGGTCTATCATTCTTGCCATACCACCGGTCTTTATCAACAAGCTTTATGTCAACTGGAATCTCATTTGGATCGTACTTCTGATCGATAAGCTTTTGCGCGTCATTCGGTTTGGTTTTTATAACTAACGTAGCGGTAACATCCGCATCCCAATCGAAATTCCGTATTTTCCCGCGTAATCTCCCAGTATTGGAGACCAGTGGATCTTTAGCAATAGCTGCATCTAACGGCTTGTCAATGTGGCAACCCGTTTGTTGGAGGTAAAATAACGTTTCGGCAGAGTCAAATACTTTCGGGTAACTCAACTCCTTACCTTTCACTGGTGGTTCAAGAAAACTCTCTTCATAGAAGAGCCCATCCGCAAACTGAGGAGGACTAAAATTCTTAAAATCTTTGGTAAATTCATAACTACGAGTCGGGCATAACGTCATATTAAACCGAGGCGTGTATTTCTGGTTTGATAACACCACCAAATCTATGTCTTTTTCTGTATTACTCTGCCCTGGTACGCATAGCGACATTGAATAAGACAGAAATTGCATTGCCCCAGACGGAATCGCTTTTGACTTAGAGTCAAACAACCCTTTCATCACGGCACTATCATAATCGGCGATAGGACGGATACCAAAAATCCGTCTCACACCAAAGAAATAGCTTGGCTGAATCGTGACCCCAAAAAGAGATTGCTGCTTTGAGTCATCCCCAGAAAATAGTACGTTTACTTCCTCAGGCGAAAACTCACCTCGACTCAGATTTCGAACATATTCCGTATGCGATGAAGCCTCAGAGTCAAAGAAATGCCACGCGCCTTCATTTGAGCCCTGAGAATGAACCACTAAGTTTATCGGCATAAAATGTCTTACACTGCCGTTTATTACTTTAGCTTTTTCCTCATTAATGATAGCAACCACTTTAATATTATCGTATGGCGTTATTTGGTTCTGATTATCTTTATAATATTTATCAAAAGGAACCCAGTCATCTTGTTTAGGTGATTTACCTGCCCCATCTTTATATGGTCGACGAACAAATACAGCTACTTTTTTAAAGATGCTTTCATCTAACCCTTGAGGTATGGTGTCGGTAAGCAAGTTCTTAAAGTGCTTATCATCTTCACTTGCACGATAATGAATGGGGAAGTATTTACTATAATTTGATGCCTGTGCCCGAATGAGATCCGTTTGCTCGCCAGACGTATATCTTCTAACTACAGCCGTAGCACTCGCGAAATTCATGCTTACAAAGTTACCGTCGAAAATATTTGTTGTATTATTTTCGAAACCATTTTTATTTAACCAGACCTCATCTAGATTTTCGGTACCTTGAAGTGAAACGTCAAGTTCCCAGTCATCATTGAGAATAAATGCATCGATGTAACCCAAAATATCAAAATCCGCAAATGACTTCGCCTTAGGGGTATATGACACGCTATTCACAGCGCTATATGTATGACTAAGATTGGCAGACCTACTGGGCTTATCCAGTTGAGCTAATTGATACGTCCGAAGCAGCCTCATTAAACCATTTAATGCCGTCATTCGCTTCATATAAGCGCGCAAGTGCACATTATCGATACCTTGCGTATCAGAATGAGAAAGGAAAGTATTTATCGCCATCAAGTCTTGATAGCGAATAGTATTGATATCATCGAGTAATTTATGTTTCTCTTCCTGAAAAGTCTTATCAATAAATTGTATTGCTTGTTTCGCTAGCTCCATTGCCGCTTTACCAGCAACAATCGCCTTTGCAGGTGGGAATATGGCCGACACCCCCATTAGTGCACTATCAATTGTACTATTGATGGCTGTTATTAAGGCGTCATTGGCCCCTATATTGGCAAGGATTTTTTGTTTCGCTGACTTTTCTACTTCATATAATCCCGCTCTACTAGGCGGATATTGAACGCTGGTTGAGATATTGAAGAAGATTTCTACACGGCGATTTTTTTTACGCTCTTCCTCCGTTCGGTTTAGATTCCCGGGAAGAGGTCGTTGGAAGCCTTCTGCAACGAGTTTAAAGTTAGGTTCCCAGATCTTCCTGACACTATCATCGCGAAAGCCGTTCAGAATTGCATTTTTAACTGCTACCGCTCGCTTAGCGGAGAGGCGCATATTAACGTCTTCGGAACCAATAATGCAAGTATGACCGGTAATAACAATTTCAAACGGAGCATCTGCCATACTTTCCAATTGCCTGGCAATCGCTTTGTAAGGGCCTTCCCCAGCAATAAGTTCCGATTTATTGAAATCAAATATCGTCGCATCCAAACGCAATAGTGCGCCAATAGCAGTTTTCTCATCAATAATAAAATGGCCTTTACCGTGAACAAATTCATTAGCCAAAACACTTTGAAGATCTTTGATTGCTTGTTGATACTTTTCAGAGACACTTTTATCTTGTTGAAAAGCCTTTAACTTTGATTCATGAAGTGAAGATGTCACCATCATATACCGGCTAATATTACCGATTAGTTTATTATCTTTTTTGCTACTTTCTGAATTTGCCTGACCGTAGCTTCCCCAACCATGAACGGTATCCGCAATGGTGATTACAGGATCCGCTTTTTCTAAAATAAATGCTCCAAACTTGCCCACTCCACGGACAAAAGGTTCGAAAGACTGCCGAGTGAACCGATCTAAATTTGCATTACTATACAAGTCTGCAAGCGACATGGAAGCCCGTACATGCGGCGATGCACGCTCACCGAACACAACTGCGGTAGATAACGCGCCAAAGGCCGTCTTACCAGCACGAGTGAGCTTATTATCGTAAATCTCATTTAGCTCACTGAGGGTTTTCATAAAACCTACCGAAGCTAGGGATAGACCAACAGCCTTTTGCACCATCAGCGCACCATCAGCAGATAAGTGTGAGCTAGCAGCACTTATTACTTTACCAATCGTAACCCAAGATACGCCTTTTTCAAGCGCACCAAAACTGGTTTCAAGTATCCCTTTACTATTTTGAATCACGCTCCACGTTTGCTGCGGTAAGCTTGCACCAACGGTATTATTCATCACCAGTGTTTCTGGCAAATCAAAAGGCTGTTTGACCATGGTTTCCATCACATGTGGGTAGAATTGTGGTGCATGGTTCAACAATGCTTCTTCGACACTTATCGGATCGCCATTGATCAATGTACAACGCCCAGCAAGAGTGTGAATAGGCAACTTAAAAAGATTTTCTTTTAAGGTGTATTTAAGTGGTATGCCTTTAGCTATAATTGCGTTTTGTTCATCATCGCGTAACGATTCAAAACTAACGTTTATTCTAGAAAATTGCTCAATTTCGGGAAGCGTTAAGACCTTGGGAGATTGTATCCAGAATATAGCCACATAGTTTTTTTTATCGAATCTACTCCCTTGATCATCATAATAAGAATAGTTCACTTCTTGTACGTTTGAAACTGGCTGACCACTATCATTACTTTTCTGATTACCAACAATATCTGCCACCTGATTTTTATTTTGAGTGACGATTTGGCTACTTAAATCGCTCAGTGTAACAGTAGCGTTTTCATAATCTTTAGACGAAAAAACGATTTGAATCGTATAGAACTGCGGTACCTCAACGGCTAGTATCTTTCTTTCTATATGAGTAGTTAGCCAATCAGAATAATTTTCAAAATACTGGTTTTTTAATAACTCTTCATCTTCTGGCAACTCCAAGCATTGATTTTTTACATTAATTTCAACTGCGTTCATATCTACACAGCATTCTTTCGCTTTATCTTCGGCACTTTCTTTTAGAAATTCATAGAGTTTTTCTAACCAGCCTGTGTTAGGTGAGTCAGCGTCTAGCGAAAGTTGCACCATAGGCACAAGATAACTAGGGAAAAACAATACTTGTTGAAAAAGTTTACCTTTCTCTGTCTTTTTTACACTGCTTTGTGTAACGGGGTTACGCACTAACTCCCCCGACTCTGCATTTTCACTTAGTACATTTAGTACACCATTTTTATCACTCACTGCGATAGGAAATTTAGCTGATACTTCAGTTATCGATTTTTTTTCTTGCGGGTCAAGCGAAACATTAGTTTCAAATTTTAGCCCCGGAGCAGTGAGCGTTTCAAAAGGCAGCGGGAAAAATCGGCTAGTTGGCTGCCCGTCACGGCCATGGAGGCGGCCCATCAAGTAAAGTTGACGTTGGTCATAGGATACAGGCATATTATTTTCCCTCCTTGCGAGCTTTT
>NZ_WXWO01000008.1:0-14887 GCF_009904845.1 Vibrio sp. V38_P2S17PM301
TATTCAGCTTTATTGTAAACTGCCCTCACTCCTTTCTGTTCGTGCGCCAGGCATTTTTCTATCCAATCAGTGTTGTATCCGGCTTCATGCAGCAGTGTACTCGCTGTTCTACGAAGGTCATGCGGCCCAAACTTACTTAGTGACTGCCCATCCTTCTGCGCAGCCTTGTATGTTAGAGCCAATACACGATTCATTGTCGCACTGCTCATTGGGGCATCGGAGTCATAACGAGAAGGAAGAATGTAATCAGATCCACCGGCAAATGTCTTCAAGGCGATCAAAATATCCATCACCTGGCGTGACAAAAACACCAGATGCGGGTTACGTCGTTTCATCCTTTCTTTAGGGATTGTCCACAACGCTTCGCTAAAGTTAATTTCACTCCAAGTTGCATTAGTTAACTCGCTTTTACGTACCATAGTCAGCAAAAGCAACTTTACCGCAGCACGAATCGAAGGCGTGGTTCCTACCTTTTCCATATAGCGGTACATCAAACCGATCTCAGCAGGTGTTAATGTTCGGTCTCTTGGCTCAAACCGAGCGATACTTGCAGGCCTCACCAAATCTGCCGGGTTCTCAACTTTCTGCCCTCTCTCAATTGCCCACCGATACACCTGGAGTACAATATCACGCGTGTGTACAGCCGTTGCGGGCGCGCCACGCTCTACTATCGCATCAGTCAGTGCTCGCAGATCTTCATGGGTGATTTCAGTCAGCTTCTGATTGCCAAATTTGCCCTCTAACTCTCGTGCATAGACTGAGCGACGCATATCCCGGGTAGAATCGGCCATCTGATAGCCACGCAGCCATTTCTGAGCCCAGGCACCAAAGGTTTCAGCATCTTTCGTTCTCGCCTTAGCACGTGCTTTCTCTTTGGCCGGTGACTTTCCATCAGTAACCATTCGCTTCGCTTCATTGAGACGCTCACGCGCTTCAGCTAACGTGATGCCTCCTACTCCGTAACGACCAAAGGTAATAGTTTCTTGTCTGCCATTGATCGAGTAGTTGTAGCGAAAAGAGATAGAGCCTGCGGTAGTGACAGCAACATAGAGGCCATCACGGTCATTGACTTTGTAAAGTTTATCTTTGGGTTTGAGATTGCGTAGCTTTGTATCAGTCAGCATGTTTCGACCTATTATTCTTGTTTGATACCATGCTGAAAATCCTCTAAAAAACTAGAGATTAATCTTTACAAAACAGATAGATATATAAATCTAATACCATGCCCCATCAAAAACACTCAGCATGGTATCGGGCGTAATCCATGGCATTACCGATGAATCATACCCATCAAAATACCACGGTCAAACCGTGCTTGGCGTTGCCAGACATTGCCAAAAATGACTAAGCCAAAAACAAAAAAAGTCCGCAATTACGCGGACTTAAGTATGATTTGGTGCCTGTTAATGCTAGACCTTTCTTAAAGGAACATTATTCCCACTCGATGGTCGCTGGTGGTTTACCAGAAATGTCGTAAACCACGCGAGAGATACCGTCCACTTCGTTGATGATGCGGTTCGATACCTTGCCCAGGAAATCGTATGGCAGGTGTGCCCAGTGTGCTGTCATAAAGTCGATGGTTTCAACCGCACGCAGCGATACAACCCAGTCGTATTTACGGCCATCACCCATCACACCTACAGAGCGAACGGGTAAGAATACCGTGAACGCCTGAGAGACTTTGTCATACAGATCTGCTGCGTGAAGCTCTTCAATGAAGATCGCATCTGCACGACGTAGCAAGTCACAGTACTCTTTCTTGATTTCGCCAAGAACACGGACACCAAGACCCGGACCAGGGAATGGATGACGGTAAAGCATGTTGTAAGGAAGGCCCAGCTCCAGACCAATCTTACGCACTTCGTCTTTAAACAGCTCACGCAGTGGCTCAACCAGACCCATTTCCATATCGTCAGGCAGGCCGCCCACGTTGTGGTGTGATTTGATCACGTGCGCTTTGCCAGTTTTTGATGCCGCAGATTCAATGACGTCTGGGTAAATAGTGCCCTGAGCGAGCCATTTCGCGTTTTTCAGCTTCTTCGACTCTTCATCGAAGACGTCGACAAACACGTGGCCGATGGTCTTACGCTTTTCTTCTGGGTCAGACTTGCCTTTCAGAGCATCCAGGAAACGCTCTTCTGCGTCTACTTTGATGATGTTCAGACCAAACTTGTCGCCAAACATGTCCATGACTTGCTGACCTTCGTTTAGACGCAGCAAGCCGTTATCCACGAACACACACGTAAGCTTATCGCCGATTGCACGGTGAACCAACATCGCAACCACCGATGAATCCACACCACCGGAAAGGCCTAGGATCACTTCGTCATCGCCCACTTGCTCTTTAATACGAGCGACGGCATCTTCGATGATCGACTCTGATGTCCACAGGCGCTCACAACCACACACGCCCAGTACGAAGTTTTCCAGCATCTGCATACCTTGCTTGGTATGCGTTACTTCAGGGTGGAACTGAACGCCGTAGTATTTCTTCTCTTCGTTGGCCATGGCCGCGTATGGACAGGTGTCCGTCTCGCCCACTTTGACGAAGTCTGCCGGGATCTCCACCACTTTGTCGCCGTGGCTCATCCAAACATCCTGGAGAGCATCCAGATCTTTAAAAATCGATGATTCCGCCGACACTTTAACCTGTGCGTAGCCGAACTCACGTTCGTTAGAGCCAGCAACACGGCCACCCAGTTGTTCCGCCATGGTCTGCATGCCGTAACATACACCCAATACCGGTACACCGGAGTCAAATACGTATTGAGGAGCGCGAGGAGAATTGGCTTCTGTTACACTCTCTGGGCCACCAGACAGGATGATGCCGTCCGGGTTGAATTCACGAATATCCGCTTCTTCTACGTCCCAGCTCCACAGTTCACAGTAAACACCGATCTCACGAACACGGCGCGCGACTAGCTGCGTGTACTGAGAACCGAAATCCAGGATCAGAATACGTTGGTCATGAATGTTTTTAGTCATTTTGGGCAGTCTTTTAAGCTAGGTTGTGGAAACGAGGCGAGTTTACTCGCCTCTTAATAATGCATCAAGGAAAAAAGCAAACGTTTACGTCGGGCTTAACCCAGACGATAGTTTGGCGCTTCCTTAGTGATTTGAACGTCGTGGACGTGCGACTCTTTCATACCTGCACCGGAAATACGAACAAATTCAGCTTTGGTACGCATGTCTTCGATTGTGGCTGAACCCGTCAGACCCATGCTGGAGCGCAGGCCACCCATCTGTTGGTGTACGATCTCTTTCAGTCGGCCTTTGTATGCGATACGACCTTCAATGCCTTCGGGAACCAGCTTGTCTGCAGCGTTGTCAGACTGGAAGTAACGGTCTGAAGAACCTTGGGACATGGCGCCCAGAGAGCCCATACCACGGTATGCTTTGTACGAACGGCCGTTGTAAAGAATCACTTCACCCGGAGCTTCTTCCGTACCAGCGAACATCGAGCCCACCATGACACATGATGCACCAGCCACAATGGCTTTACAGATGTCACCAGAGAAACGGATGCCACCATCAGCAATCACTGGAATGCCGAATTCATTGGCCACTTCTGCTGCATCCGCGATCGCCGTCACCTGAGGCACGCCCACACCAGTCACAATACGAGTGGTACAGATGGAACCCGGGCCGATACCGACTTTCACTGCGCTGACGCCCGCCTCGATCAGGGCTTTAGCCCCCGCACCAGTCGCCACGTTACCACCGATGATATCCAGCTCCGGATACGCCGCACGAGTTTCGCGGATTCGGTTCAGGACACCTTCCGAGTGACCGTGAGATGAGTCGATCAGCAAGACATCAATGCCAGCTTCAACCAAAGCAGCGACGCGCTCTTCGTTACCCGCACCAGCACCAACGGCCGCGCCAACACGCAGACGACCACGTGCATCTTTACAAGCATTCGGTTTACGTTCAGCTTTGTGGAAGTCTTTTGCGGTGATCATACCGGTCAACTGGAACTCGTCGTTTACAACCAAAACTTTTTCGACACGTGCTTCGTGCATTTTTTCTTGCACTTCAGCGCGAGTAGCACCTTCTTTCACCGCTGCCAGGTTTTCTTTTGCAGTCATAACCGAAGAGACTTTTTTGGACAGGTCGGTCACAAAACGCACATCACGGCCTGTGATGATGCCAACAAGTTCATTGTTTTCAGTAACAACAGGGAAACCGGCGAAGCCGTGCTTTTCTGTCAGTGCGACAACGTCAGCAATAGTCGCATCTGGATTCACGGTAACAGGATCCACAACCACACCCGCTTCGAATTTCTTTACTTTACGAACTTCAGCGGCTTGTTGCTCAATGGACATGTTTTTGTGGATAAAGCCAATGCCGCCTTCTTGTGCCAGTGCGATAGCCAGACGGGCTTCCGTCACGGTATCCATGGACGCGGAAATCATTGGGATGTTGAGACTGATGTTCTTGGTCAGCCGAGTCCGAAGGTCTGCGGTATTTGGGAGAACGGTGGAGTGTGCTGGCACAAGCAGTACGTCGTCGAATGTCAGCGCTTCTTTGGCAATTCTTAGCATTTGCAATATCTCACAATAGATAGGATTTAAAATATTCAAACAATCCAGATGCAGCGTTTCAGCCGGGCCGATGAGGTACCGGGAAAGTGCATTTGGATTAGATATTGCGGACGGATTATACGCCGGACGCAATCGCTTGACCACACATTTTTTTATTTTTTATTTGCAATTACCCCCTTGCTATGTATTATATTGCCGCTAATTTCCATACTCACGTCTTCGAGATTAGTAGTGTCTTCCCTGACCAATCAAAACATTTTCACTGTCTCTCGCCTGAACGCCGAAGTGCGTCTTTTACTCGAAAACGAAATGGGTATCGTGTGGCTGATTGGCGAGATCTCAAATTTTACCGCTCCAGTTTCCGGTCACTGGTATTTCACTCTTAAAGACAGCCGCGCTCAGGTTAAATGCGCCATGTTTCGTGGAAATAACCGTCGTGTGACATTTAAGCCACAATCAGGGCAACAAGTCTTGGTCAAGGCCCGCTTATCCCTGTATGAGCCACGTGGTGACTATCAGTTGATCATCGAGTCCATGCAGCCCGAAGGTGATGGCCGTCTTCAGCAGCAATTCGACGAGCTGAAAATGAAGCTCGCCGCTGAAGGTTTGTTTGCCCAAACCAACAAACGTCCTCTGCCAGAGCATCCGAAATGTGTCGGAGTTGTCACCTCAAAGACCGGCGCCGCGCTGTTTGATATTCTTGATGTGCTTAAACGCCGGGATCCCTCATTGCCTGTCGTGATCTATCCGACCCTAGTTCAAGGGGAAGAGGCCGCGATTCAAATTGCCCAGGCGATTGGCCGGGCAAATGCGCGTAATGAATGTGATGTTTTGATCGTAGGGCGAGGTGGAGGTTCTCTGGAAGATATGTGGTGCTTTAACCATGAAATCGTGGCACGAACCATCGCCGCCAGCCAGATCCCTGTCATCAGCGCGGTCGGGCATGAAATCGATGTGACCATCGCAGATTTTGTGGCTGACATGCGTGCGCCCACCCCTTCCGCGGCCGCCGAACTGGTCAGCCGGGACAACAGCCACAAAGGTCAGGCTTATGAGGCTCGCCGTCAAAAACTCACCAGCGCTCTGCGTTACTACCTGACCCAACAATCTCGAGCGCTGACGGCCTACCAGCACCGCTTGGATAAACAACATCCTAGTCATCGCCTTCAGCGTCAGTCCCAACAATTGGATGATCTGACGGTACGGCTTGAGCATGCCATGCTGCGCATGCTCTCCCAACGTCAACAATCTGTTGAGCGTAAACACTACCGCTTGCAATTGAACTCGCCAGTCAGACGTCTGGCCGAGCAGCGTTCAGCATTGCAACGGGTAGAGCAAAAGCTCCAGGATGCGATGCAAAGGAGCCTGATCAACCACCGCCATCAACTGACGCTGGCGGCAGAGAAGCTCGATACGGTCAGCCCGCTGGCGACATTGAAACGCGGTTATTCGATCACTCAGACGCAGCAGGGTAAAGTGCTGACTCAGGCCACAGATGTCAACAGCGGTGATGTGTTGATCACCCGTCTGTCCGACGGTGAGTTGCGTTCCCGCGTTCTTTAATCACAGGGAATGAACTCAATCTGAACTTTCGATTTGGACTTAAGTTCATTGCACTGATTGCAAAAGTAACTGGTGACTCCGCACGCCTGCAGTTTTTCTAAACTCGCACCGCACTCCGGGCAGTAGACTGCTTTTTGGAAATGTGTCTGGCAATGACCGCAAACGTAACGACCATCCCATTCCAGCTCATCTTGGCATGTCGGACACAGATTGTGACTCATGTTCGGTTTCCGTCTTGATGTTGATGATCCCATTATCAGAACACCCCACCTCTCCTTCTTTGATCAATGTCACAACCAAAGCGGAATCCACTTCCCGTTGTCTCGCTCTGTAGGCGATGATAACAATCCGTCTTGTGGCGACATTCTCCAACAGAAAGAAGATCCTTTTTCGATCTTCTGCTCTTTCCGATCTGATCAGCGATCTGCCCCTAAAAGAACTTTTATATAACCACACACCGAAAGCATAAGTTACATGTGCTGTTTATGGATTTAATGCGGCATTTTATATTGCAAGGAGTTAAATCAAACACAAAAATCAGCATTTAATAAAAAGATCGTATTAGAACGATATCGGAGTTACATCGGTGTGCATTTCGATGTGCTGCTCGTCCGTCTGTACCAGACACACCTCAATACGGTGCAATTCAGCCAACGAACGGATATGCGTTCCACCACACGGCATCACGGCCAATTGTGCCTCACCAAGCTCGCACTGCCAGAAACGCGAATCGGTGAGTGTCTTCCCCTGGCAACGCATGATGACTGGCGACTTCAACGCCAACCAACAATTAAGCTGTTGATTTAGTTTATGATTAATTTCACTTAAATGCTCCAGCAAGTCGCCACTATTGAGGCCACGCTTGCGTAATGTCTTACCCAAACGATAGCGATCAAGGCATTTATCCGGTGACACCTGACTGCTCACCTGTGCATAGCTGTTAAAATCATGATTGCCGATCGGGTCAAGACGCCCCGGCGCTTTCCGCCAATAACCATCAGCCAACACTTTATTGAGCGCAATTGACGCTAGGTGCCCGGCAGAGTGCCCACGGCTCAAAGAACGTTGATACTCTGCATCAACAGACAATTCGACTTCCAATCCATTTTCCACAGAGTAATCTTCTGTACGGATATTATGTACCACTACGAAAGCCCAGCCAGGCGCATCACGTTTGACGGGAATCGCCTGACCGACAAACAAGGTTTCAGTGGCCAATTCCATCGCGCCCACCTGACAATCCACCACATCAAACAACTGGCCGTTGATGGTCAATGTTCCACGGTCGGCGGGATGATCTGGCCAGATATGACTGACCGGATGAAATGGTGTCGACGCCGTGACAATTGAGCAGATGTCGGACTGGTGCTGAACCAACTGAATGATTGAAGTTTGCGTGGTAACGCCCTCACAAAATACGACCCGGGTCGGCGTGACTTTCATGTCTAAATCCTTATTCACAACTGGCAGATACAAAAAAGCGCCCGAGAAACTCTAGGCGCTTTTATCGCAGTCAACCGTTATTTCTTACGGTTTTTCATCATACTCATTAAGCGTTTGCGCTTACGTTCCTGAGACAACGTCATTTTACCTGACTTACCTTCAAACGGGTTCTCGCTGCTCTGGAACTGAATGCGGATTGGAGTCCCCATGATTTCCAGCGACTTACGATAGTAGTTCATCAGATAACGTTTATACGAATCCGGCAGCTCGTTCACCAGGTTACCATGGATCACGACGATCGGTGGGTTGTATCCCCCGGCGTGGGCATATTTCAGCTTCACGCGGCGACCACGAACCATCGGTGGCTGGTGATCTTCAGTGGCCATCTTCATGATACGCGTCAGCACGGACGTGCCCACTCGGGTGGTTGCCGACTTATACGCTTCCTGCACCGATTCGAACAAATGGCCGACACCTGTACCATGCAAAGCAGAAATAAAGTGAATGCGAGCAAAATCAACAAATCCCAGACGACGATCGAGCTCTTTCTTCACGTGCTCTTTTACGTCCATGTCCAGACCATCCCACTTGTTGACCGCCAACACAATAGAACGTCCTGCGTTTAAGGCGAAACCCAGCAAGCTGAGATCCTGATCAGAAATGTTTTCACGCGCATCGATAACCAGCAAGACCACGTTGGCGTCTTCGATCGCTTTCAGGGTTTTCACCACCGAAAACTTTTCCACCGTTTCGTTGATGCGTTTACGACGACGTACACCTGCGGTGTCTATCAGTACGTATTCACGCCCGTCACGCTCCATTGGAATGTAAATCGAGTCGCGCGTTGTACCCGGCATGTCATACACCACCACGCGCTCTTCACCCAGAATACGGTTGGTTAGCGTCGATTTACCAACGTTCGGACGGCCGATGATAGCCAGTTTGATTGGCTGCTCCTGAAGACGCTGGAACTCTTGCTCCGCTTCTTCTTCCGTGTAATCAAGCTGCTCTTCCTGCTCGTCTTTGTAACCAGTCAGATCTTCGATCTCACCCAGGTTCTCCGCTGCCAGTTGTTCTGCGAACGGATTTAGCGCGCGATCAATCAGCGCCCCAACACCACGACCATGCGCGGCCGCAATCTGGTACATGTTGTCCATGCCCAGTTGCCAGAACTCTGAACTAGCCGCATCGGCATCAATACCGTCAACTTTGTTGACCACCAACATGCTTGGCTTTTCAGTTTTACGCAGATGCTGAGCGATCGCTTCATCAGCAACGGTCAGGCCTGCACGACCATCCACCAGGAACAGCACTACGTCAGCTTCATCAATCGCCGCCAGCGACTGCGCCGCCATTTTGGTTTCCACACCTTCTTCACTGCCATCAATACCACCGGTATCGATTACGATGAATTCATGTTCACCCAATTTTGCCTGACCGTATTTTCGGTCACGCGTCAGGCCCGGGAAATCCGCTACCAATGCGTCGCGCGTACGAGTCAATCGGTTAAACAACGTAGACTTACCCACGTTCGGACGCCCCACCAGGGCAACAACAGGTACCATAACAACCTCTACAATGTACTTTCTATGTAGTTATAGGTAACCACTGACCCGCTTGCCAGATCAGCCAAAAATCAGCTGTTTACCTATAATCACACGTTTAAACGAGTTTCAATAAAACGGCTCCTAACTGTTGCCAGCCAGGAGCCGATTGTGAATTATATCACGATTTAATAATCGATCGTCAGTTTCTTTACACTGCCATCACGCGTGACAATCACATAGCCGTCATCCACAGATAACGGGCCAACAGCAAAACCACTGTCATTCGCCAGTTGCTGTGCAACAAATTCACCCGTCTCGCGATTGATCCAGTGCAGGTAACCTTCGCTGTCACCCACGACGACATCGCCGTTGATCAGTTTTGGTGCTGTCAGTAATCGGTGTTCCAGTTTGTCGTTCTGCCACAACTCCGTGCCACTGCGGGTGTCCACAGCCACCACATGATCTTTGTCGGTGACCAGGTACAGGGTACGGCCATCTGTGGTCATATCCAGCGCCGAGGAGTACTTACGTTTCCAGGCCGGGCGTCCGCTGCGCAAATCGATAGCGGTCAACTGACCATTCACACCAACGATATACAGTGTGCCGCCGATAATAAGCGGAGACGCATCGACATCCACCAAACGGTCGATTTCCGTTGCCCCTTGCGGCGTACCGATAGGTTGTTGCCAAATCAGCTGACCACGTTGGATGATCGCCGCCGCCAGACGACCGTTGGCCGTACCCCAGAAAACGCCACCAGAAATGGTGGTTGGGGTACTGTCACCTCGCAGCGTCAGATTCGGCACTTCGGTGCTGATGGTCCATTTCTGTTCACCACTGGTCTGATCCAGTGCGACCAGCATGCCACGGCTAGTGTTAACAATCACCAGATTGTCATCGGCAGCCGGAGCGGCCAGGACTTCGCCATCCACATTCATGCGCCAGTTGATCTCACCGCTTTCGGCATCCAGCGCAATGACTTCGCCGTTTTCACTGCCGATGTACAGCTGTCCATACGCGGCAGTGATACCACCAGACAAACGAGCAATCACCTCACCTTCCAAGTCGGTTTGCCACAACGTTTGACCATTTTCCGGATCCAACGCTTTGACCAGACCTTCGCGGCTGGCGACAAACACTTTACCGTACTCGTACGCCGGGCTCAGTTTCGAAAAGTAGTGACCCACACCACCACCAATGGAAGCACTCCAGGCGGTTTGCGGGGTAAACTGGCTTTTCACTTGTGGGACTGGTGCCATGATAATGGTGTCTTCTTCACCAGCACAGCCAGCCAGCGCGCCCAATACCACTGCCGACAACAGTACCTTGTTCCACACTTTCTTCATTAATCAGTGCCCTTACTTGGCCAGATCATCCAGTTTCATTTGCAGCGTCTGACTTGCGTCGTCTGCTTGCTGAGCTTCGGTATACGCAGCGTAAGCTGCATCGGTGTCGCCTTTACGCAGAGAAATGTCACCGCGCAATTCAGCCACACGGCCCGCCCAGCTTTTATCGGTAATGCCCGACAGTTCGCTCAGAGCGGCATCATAATTACCCTGCTCGGCATCAATACGAGCGATGCGGTAGCTGACCACCGCTTTCAAAGCCGTGTCCTGAGTGTTTTCTTTCGCCCAGTTTAACTGCGCTAAAGCTTCATCCAGCTTGTTGGCCTCAACCTGAACCTTCGCCAGTTGCAGCGCCGCCAGCACAGCGTATTCAGTGCCTTTATTGGCCTCAATGTATGACTGAACCTGATCCGCCGCCTCAGCGCCGTTTTGTCCCAACGCCTCAACTGCCGTCGTGTAGCTTTCCGAAGCGGCTTCCTGAGCTTCCGCTACGGAGCTCTGGTAGTAACGCCAGCCAAACAGGCCACCCAGACCAATCACGGCACCAAAGATCACCGCTTTACCGTTGTCTTTCCACCAGTCTTTGATCGCTTCAACTTGTTGTTCTTCAGAATCGTAGAGTTCCACTTCCTGTCCTCTTAAATTTCAAAAAAGTGGCGATGGAAACACCGCCACTTTTAATATTTGTTTCGCGCTTAAATCAGTTCAGCCAGCTTCGCGACCACGTCACTCTGGGCATAGGTTGTCTGTTCGCCACCCGCCAGATCTTTCAGAACCACGGTGTTTTCTGCGACTTCGTTTTCTCCGAGTACCAGCGCCACGGCCGCACCGACTTTATCAGCTCGTTTGAACTGCTTTTTGAAGTTGCCGCCACCGAAGTGATTCATCACTCGCAGACCCGGCACCTGCTCACGCAACTGTTCTGCCAGCTTCATACCGGCCATCATGGTGCCTTCACCCGCCGTAACCATATAAACGTCGACACCACGACGGACTTCCGTCAACTCGAGCGTTTCCATCATGAGCACCAAACGCTCCAGGCCCATAGCGAAGCCGACTGCCGGCGTCGCTTTACCGCCCAGCTGTTCAACCAGACCATCGTAACGGCCACCGCCACATACAGTGCCCTGAGCCCCTAAGCTTTCAGTGATCCACTCAAACACCGTGCGATTGTAGTAATCCAGACCACGCACCAGACGCTCGTTGACTGTGTATTCGATACCTGCGGCATCAAGAAGTTCACACAGGCCCGCAAAATGTTGCTTCGACGCTTCGTCGAGGTAGTCCGAAAGTCGAGGTGCGTCACCTAAAATTGCCTGAACGTCCGGATTCTTGCTGTCCAGAACGCGCAGCGGGTTGGTGTGCATCCGGCGCTTACAGTCGTCATCCAGCACATCGATGTGCTGTTCGAGATAAGCGATCAGTGCCGTACGGTAGTTCGCGCGCGCCTCGAGAGAACCGATTGAGTTCAGCTCCAGACGAACGTGCTCAGCAATACCCAATTCACGCCACATTCGTGCCGTCATCATGATCAGTTCAGCGTCCACGTCCGGGCCGTCGAGACCAAAGACCTCGACACCACACTGGTGGAACTGACGGTAACGGCCCTTCTGCGGACGTTCGTGACGGAACATCGGGCCGATGTACCACAGGCGTTGTTCCTGGTTGTACAGCAGTCCATTTTCAATCCCGGCACGCACACAGCCTGCCGTCCCTTCCGGACGCAGGGTCAGGCTGTCGCCGTTACGATCTTCAAAGGTATACATTTCTTTTTCAACCACGTCGGTCACTTCACCGATCGCGCGGCTGAACAGATGCGTCATCTCAACGATAGGCATACGGACTTCGTTATAGCCGTATGCACTGATCACATGCTTAACCGTGCCTTCCACTTTCTGCCATAGTGGAGATTGTGTTGGGAGGCAATCGTTCATGCCTCGAATTGCTTGAATAGTTTTTGCCACAGTACTTACCGTAATATCATTGAGATGAATTAATCTTGAGTTTTGATCTGAATGCGGTTCTGCTCGTCCATCATCGCGGCTTTGGCACGAATTTTGGCTTCCAGTTGATTCACCAGATCTTCATTATCAAAGCGCTCTTTCTGACGTTTACCGTCTTCATAAAACGCACTTTTCTTATTGCTGCCTGCCAGTCCCAGGTGCGACACTTCGGCTTCACCTGGTCCATTCACCACACAGCCGATGATCGACACGTCCATCGGCGTAATGATGTCTTCCAGACGCTGTTCCAGCGCATTCACCGTACCGATCACATCAAATTCCTGACGAGAACAGCTTGGGCAGGCGATAAAGTTGATGCCGCGCGAGCGGATGCGCAGCGACTTGAGAATATCGAAGCCAACTTTGATCTCTTCAACCGGGTTGGCCGCTAATGAGATACGCAGCGTGTCGCCAATCCCTTCCGCCAGAAGCATGCCCAGACCTACCGACGACTTCACCGCGCCAGCGCGCGCACCACCGGCTTCAGTAATACCTAAATGCAACGGCTGATCGATCTGCTTCGCCAGCAGGCGATACGAGTCGACTGCAAGGAACACATCCGACGCCTTTACGCTGACTTTAAACTGATCAAAGTTGAGGCGATCGAGAATATCGACGTGACGCATGGCCGATTCCACCAACGCAGCGGGCGTCGGTTCACCGTACTTCATCTGCAGATCTTTCTCCAGAGAACCACCGTTCACTCCGATGCGAATCGGAATGTTTTTATCACGAGCGCAATCCACCACCGAACGAATCCGTTCTTCGTTACCAATATTGCCCGGGTTGATACGCAGACAATCCACACCGTACTCGGCCACTTTCAGTGCAATGCGATAATCGAAATGAATGTCGGCTACCAACGGCACGTTAACTTGCTGCTTGATCAGCTTGAAAGCTTCCGCGGCGTCCATGGTCGGTACCGATACTCGTACGATATCCGCACCGACATTTTCCAGCGCTTTAATTTGAGCGACGGTCGCATCGACGTCGGTCGTTCTGGTGTTGGTCATTGACTGTACCGCGATCGGCGCACCATCACCGATTGGCACGTCACCCACGTAAATACGTGTCGAAGGGCGACGTTTGATAGGAGACTCGTGTTGCATAGTAATTTCTAAGGTAAGGTGAATCTTGCTACTTTGCCTGAAGTATACCCAGAAAGGTCGACAGGTTCACTCGCAAATGTCATTGAAACGTTCTCAGGAGCCCCAAGAATCACTTTATAAGGTGGCTCACCACTCAGCGCCAGAGACTGGCCGCCTTTTTTGATGCCACTGGACAAGGTTTTGCCCGTCGAATCTTTAACCTGAATCCAGCAGTCGGCACTGAACGTCAGATTCAAGGTTTTCGCCATCGTGGCGTCAACGTGTGGCGCACTCTCGGTTTCAGTTACGGACTCGACCGGATTGATCATCGTAGCCGCCGGTTGTGATTCACTGACAGGCGTCTCACTGTCTTCGCTGGTCGGTAAAGCGTCGGCTGCATCCACAACCGCCTGAGCTGCCTCTTGCGGCGCGTCCGACTCATCGCCAGGTAGCGCTGCGTCACCGCCATCTAAGGTGGTAAAGTTGCCGGTTCCATCACTGTCACCAGCCGGTTGAGCAACCGAAGGCTGCGACTCCTTGAAACTGAGCGTATCCTGAGTCTGATTCTGCCACCACCACACCGATGAAATACCGATGATGATCGCGAAAATGCCCCAGGTCAGGATCATGATGCGGCTGTCATGCTTCTCACGTTTGGCCTTGCCTGAAAAGCTTTGCATCTTCTGCTCTTGCGGTTGACTTCCATCACAATCATCAAACGCGCACAGCACCACTTTCTCATCCAAACCCACCGCGCGGGCATACGAACGCAGGTAACCCCGGGTAAACGTAGCCACCTGGCCCGATTCAAACTGGTTATCTTCAATATTTTCAATAATGCTGACACGCAGCCTCAGCCGATCCGCGATTTGCTTTTGTGACAGTCCGAGCTCTTCGCGTTTTTGCTTCAGAATGGAGCCTGCTTCAATCGTTGATTTCTCTACTTTCAGTTCTTCTACTTTCGATTCTTGTTCAGTACTCATTGGTTACGTACTTCTCTTCCTTAGTTTCTGACCTTACGGTGCTTTTGTTGATCATAGTTAGTAGCGTTGTGAAGACGTCAGAAACAGATAAAATTTTCGAGGAATTTGTTCCTCGCCGGGATATTGGCACCACATCTACGAATAAGATAATTAAAATTGGGCCAAAGTTGCAGCTTAAGTAGCAATTCTAATAGATATTGAGGGTTAAACAACATCGTGTTAGTGCAGATTTTACAAGCTGCTCAAGGTTTTTGTGCGGAATTTCCGTTAAAAAGTGTAATTTTTTCAATTTGTAAGAAAAAATAAAGCCAGAGCATGGCTCTGGCTTAGGGTAATGTCTGTGTTCGATACGGTCAAACCGCTTTCACTT